>CAZSON010000147.1:0-7217 GCA_964608375.1 uncultured Desulfobacter sp.
AAGATTAACGATCAAAAATGCCTATCGATGACAGATCTTTTAAGAAAATTCAGAGCATTGTCGGTCGCACCCATTGTAGCCGAAAAAAAGAAGATCTTGTCTGTTATGCATACGATGCGACCGGACACGCCTACATGCCGGACGCCATTTTATTCCCTCAAAACACCAACGAAGTATCCCGCATCCTGAAGACCGCTAATGAAGACCGTTTCTTTGTTATCCCGCGCGGCAGCGGCTCGGGAATGACCGGAGGCTCACTGGCGGTAAACGGCGGCGTCGTTCTCGTAATGACCCGTCTTAACCGTATTCATCATATTGACAAAGACAACCTGATTGCCCATGTGGAACCCGGTCTTGTGACCGGGGCTTTCCATCGGGCGGTAGAAAAGGAGGGTCTTTTTTATCCGCCCGATCCGTCGAGTTCTGAATTTTCAACATTAGGCGGGAACCTTGCCGAGTGTGCGGGCGGACCCCGGGCACTTAAATATGGTGTCACACGAGACTATGTTTTAGGCGTTGAAGCGGTAATACCGACCGGTGAAATTATCACAACCGGTACACAAACGACCAAGGGGGTCGTAGGGTATGATCTTACCCGGCTCATAGTTGGATCCGAAGGAACCCTTGGGGTCATAACCCGCATGACACTGAGGCTTTTACCACTTCCTGAAGCGGTAAGGACCCTGTCAGCGGTTTTCACCCAAGTGGAAACAGCGGCGGAAACTGTGTCCGAAATTATCAGACGTTCCATCATTCCCCGCACCATAGAATTTATGGATAATGCTTCGATACGGTGTGTTGAAAACTACCTGAAAATAGGATTGCCGACCGAAGCCGATGCACTGCTCATCATCGAGGTAGATGGAAAATCCCATGATATCGACATGACAATCGAGGAGTTGAAAACGATTTGTATATCCAAAGGGGCAAATCGGGTTGATATCGCCCGATCTCAAGCGGAAGTTGAGCATCTCTGGAAGGCACGGAAATCAATTTCCCCTGCCCTGTTTCAGTATGGTCCTGATAAATTAAATGAAGACATCGTTGTTCCCAGAAGTAAAATACCCGATATGGTTCGGATGATAAACCGCTTGAGGGTGGAAACGGGTCTTATGATGGTCAGTTTTGGACATGCCGGCGATGGGAATATTCATTTTAACATCATGTTGGACAAAAAGAACAATGGGGCGCTGGAGAAGGCCAACGCAACGCTTGAAACACTCTTCGACTATACACTTGAACTGGGTGGAACAATTTCCGGAGAACACGGGATCGGTATTACCAAGACCTCTTACATGGCAAAGGAGATCGGCCCGACTGAACTGATGCTTATGAAAAAGATAAAAAAGGCCTTTGATCCCAACGGGATTTTAAATCCGGGAAAAATATTTCCATAAAATTCAATGGAGAAAACAATCTGAAAATATATCTTTGCGGGCAACATACCGGAGAAAAGCTCAATCAGTCAAAATTCAAGACCTGACCCCTATGTTTTCTTCTTTTTATTGGTTGGGCGATTCACAAAATTACCTCTAATGGGAAGATCATTTGCAAAAAAGGGCAGAGTGATTATCTTTTAATCTGATGAAGGGGGACTACTCTCAATAAACCGACTGAGAGGAGGACAATCACCATGAATATGAAAAAACAGATATATTTAGCCGTGATCGGCTTTTTATCGATAATTCTGTTCACCGGATGTTCGGGTTATGGGACGCTTAAATTTCATTCCGAATCCGGAGAAAATATAAACATTGAAGATCTGATAGCCAATTCGAATAACTATCATATTTACTATTCAGGATATGCGGAGAACAATTCGTCCGGCATCATGTTTGATCCTAAAAATGACACCAAAACCCTTTCTACAAGTCGTCGATGGATTAAGATAGAGGGCCGTGAGAGGATAGCGGAGGTTGTGAGCTGGATCAAGATCTATGAGGAGCCGGGCAATGCGCCTGTCCTGAGAAGCATCCATGGGCCTGATGATCAGCTATACGGGTATCTGTTTACCGGATGGCATCATGCGGTTTTCAAGGTCGTTGATGAAAAGACGCTCTTTGCCTATGATCTACCACAACCGCCTCATTATTATTATGGCCCCTCAGAAAGGGAGGTCGGAAGAAGCAATTAGATGCCGTTAAATGAGGTATAATTTACAGATTTTTCGAAAATGGTGACCGTTAATTGCAAATGTGACGGCGAGTGAGAGAAATGCCGGACGTCGAAAAAGCGTCCACCATAAGAGCCGCCAATACTGAAAACGCTCCTTTCCAAAAATGCCGAGCCGGATCCCGGAGCGAAAAAAAGCCATGAATCGCTGAAAATCCATCGATGCTTCAAACCTTGGCGCTTTGTACTCTTGTAGAAATATCTTTACCCGTCGATAGTAGTGCCGGGGGGCATAGATGTGGCGAATGATATTGCGGTATCCCTCGCTCAATGATTGAAGATCCATTTGAGTGATTATGTTCGTCGTACCGTCTGTATCACCTGACATATGGCCGAGCAAACGACCCTCTTTTTTAAGACGTTCATAAAGCCGCGTGCCGGCAGGTGCCTGAAGCAGGCCGACCATAGCCGTCACGATACCACTTTTTTGTATAAAATCAATCTGCCGCTGAAATATTGAGGGCGTGTCGCTGTCGAATCCCACAATAAACCCGCCCTGAACCTGCAAACCGGCCCTCTGGATGCACTTTACGCTATCGACCATATCCCGATTTTTGTTCTGTTTTTTATTACATTCCATCAGACCTTTCTCGTCAGGCGTTTCGATTCCAATAAAGACGGCATCAAACCCGGCCTCGACCATCATCTCCATCAAAGGCTCGTCATCCGCCAAATTTATGGAAGCTTCGGTGTTGAACGGAATTCCCTTTTTACCCTTCTGCCATTCGATTAAAGCGGGCAGGAGCTGGGTTTTTAAATATTTTTTGTTGCCGATGAAATTGTCGTCTACAAAAAAGACCTGCCCGCGCCATCCCAGGTCATAGAGAATATCGAGCTCTTCAATTATCTGCTCCACTTTTTTGATCCGTGACCTGTGTCCGAAAAGCGCCGTCACATTACAGAATTCGCAGTTAAACGGACAGCCTCTCGAAAACTGGATGCTCATCGATGCATATCTTTTCAGATCTATCAGTTCCCACAAAGGGGGTGGTGTCTTCTCCATGTCGGGCAATTCAGACGTCTGGTAGGAACGCCTGGCAGATCCCTGCTCCAGGTCACTTAAAAAGGGAGGTAGGGTCAATTCAGCTTCATTCAGCACAAAATGATCCACCTCCTCAAACCGACTATATTCGCTGGTAAATAAAGGGCCGCCTGCGATAACCTTTAAACCGGCCCTTTTACACCTGGAAATGACTTCCCGCGAGGATTTTCTTTGCACCACCATCGCGCTGATAAAGACGTAATCCGCCCAGGCTAAATCTTTTTCGGTCAGCTGCGTTACGTTCAGATCAATTAACCGCTTGGACCATTGTTCAGGGAGCATCGCCCCCACGGTGACCAGACCCAGCGGGGGAAGTGCGGCTTTTTTTCGAATGAATTTTAATGCATGCTTATAGCTCCAGAAGGTGTCTGGAAATTCCGGGTAAATCATCAGGACTTTCACTGCAGGTTCACTGAGCAATGTTTGATTTGTTTTCCGGGTACCATTTTCCAATTGATAAACTCCTCAAATTTGTTTAACGAGCATTTTTTAAACCCGTTGTTCTATAAAAATATCTTCATCAGCAATTTAACCAAAATTAACAGCCTCGTAAAAAGTCATTTAAAGAGCAATATCGATTTTTTACGAGACTGTTAAAATGTTTTATATAGCCCACTTTGGGAAGCAGAGTCAAGCTGAAACTGGGCGTGAATGATCTTTTCAGCTTTCATCGAAACTTCAAGATTGAAAATATCTTTCTCACTTGATAAAGATGATGATCTCATAAAAAGTCGGCACTCCGGTGAAAACCGGTTCAAAGGAGCAATCGATGTATCTTGTAACCGCAAGTGAAATGCAGGGGATGGACAGGAAAACGATCGAGGAGTTTGGGCTGCCCGGCAGGGTATTGATGGAAAACGCCGGGAAAGGTGCAACGCAAATTTTTCTAAAACGGTTTGACCCCCTTTCCAGCCGAAAGGTGGGAATCCTTGCGGGCCGGGGAAACAACGGCGGAGACGGTTTTGTCATAGCCCGCTATCTGGCCCAAAAAGGCCTGGGAGTCACGGTTTTTCTTCTGGCTCACCGAAGCCGTGTCAGAGGAGATGCTGCTGAAAACCTCGCACTACTAAAGTCGCTCGATATTTCGGTTATCGAGCTGCCGGATCAAAAATCATTTTCAACGTCTATCAAAATAAATATTCTTCATCAGGATATTTTGGTCGATGCCATACTTGGAACCGGGTTAAAGTCGGATGTAAAAGGATATTTTAAAAAGATTATCGAGTTTGTCAACGGACTCAATAAGCCGGTCTTTTCGGTCGACATCCCCTCCGGTCTCAATTCAGACACTGGGCAACCCTGTGGCGTATGCGTCCGCGCGCATACCACAGCAACCTTCGCGTATCCTAAAACCGGCCATATTCTTTGCCCGGGTGCTGATTATTCCGGAAATCTTGAAGTGGTTGACATCGGAATCCCCCTCCATGTTGCCGAGGAAGTATCCCCGGGACAGCATCTTCTCACCCCTGAAATGATTCGAAGCTACATTCAGCCCCGGCCATCTGATGCGCACAAAGGAAACGCAGGTCATCTCCTGGTGATTGCAGGATCTGAGGGCAAGACAGGTGCGGCGGCGATGACAGCCGTGTCTGCCATGCGGGTAGGCGCGGGTCTGGTTACCCTGGGAATACCCCGAAGCTTAAACAGGATTTTAGAAACCCAGTTGGTGGAGGTGATGACATGTCCGCTTCCTGAAACCGCAACCGGAGCGCTTGATGAATTCTCATTCGATACGATCCAGACTCTTCTTGACAAAAAAAAATGCCTTGCCATCGGCCCTGGTCTCGGCACTTCGATCGGTACCGGTAAACTTATTCACAAGATCCTCCGGCAGGGCCGGATTACGATTGTCATTGATGCGGACGGCCTAAACCATCTGGCCGAACATATTGAACTACTAAAAGGTATAGGGCCTTCCGTTATATTGACTCCACATCCGGGAGAGATGGCACGCCTTATGCGGACTAGCGTTGACGCCATCCAAACAGACCGGATCAATTGTGCCCGGCGCTTTGCAACAAAATTTAATGTTCATGTGGTGCTCAAAGGTGCAAAGACGGTCATTGCTCACCCGGATGGACCGGTTTTTGTCAATCCCACCGGTAATCCGGGGATGGCTTCGGGCGGTATGGGAGATGTACTTACCGGTATGATCGGGGGGTTCGTGACCCAGGGTTATCCGATAGAATCCGCCACCCACCTGGCGGTCTTCATCCATGGCGCTGCCGGGGATTTTCTGGCAAAAAAAAATGGGCCGATCGGTTATCTTGCCACGGATGTGATGAAAGCCCTGCCAAATCAGATCAAAGATTTAGTGGTGGGTATTTGATGCGGGTCACAACCCATTGTCTCGATGAAACCGATGCGCTGGGTCAACGGATCGGCAAGTCCTTTTCAAATGCAATGGTTATCGCTTTAACCGGCGATCTGGGCAGCGGAAAAACCTCCCTTGTGCAGGGGATTGCCAGGGGGCTCGATATTTCAGATGATTATTATATTACCAGTCCGACTTACACGTTAATAAATGAATATCCGGGACGTTACCCGCTGTTTCATGTTGACCTTTACCGCGTTGAGGATTCCGATGATCTGGAAAATATCGGTTTTGATGAAATTTTGACATATGATGCAATCGTGGCTGTTGAATGGGCGGACAAGCTCCCGAAAAACTTTCTCAAGGGGCATCTTCATGTCTATTTCGAAACACTATGCGATACCTGTAGAAAGATCACCATTACACCCTATGGGAGCAAAGCGGTTGAGGTGATAGCGAAATTAAAAAGGATGAAGGAGATTAAATGGGACTGATCGTTAAAAAATTCGGAGGGACATCGGTCGCAGATATCGATTGCATTCGCAATGTTGCAAACCGAGTAAAGAAAACCTACGACCAGGGTAATAATATGGTTGTTATTCTCTCTGCCATGGCGGGTGTGACCGACGGCCTGATTGATATGGCAAAGCAGATTACCGATACACCTGAAAAACGAGAACTCGATGTCTTGCTTTCGACCGGAGAACAGACCACAGCCGCCCTGTTGGCCATTACATTAAAATCGATGGACTATCCCGCGGTATCATTGCTCGGCCATCAAGCGGAGTTATTAACCGATCGGACCTATGGCAACGCCCGTATTGTTGAAATCGGGGCAACGCGGATAAAGAACCTTATTGAAAATCGCATCATCGTGGTAGTAGCCGGGTTCCAGGGATGTGATCCGGATGGGAACATTACGACGCTGGGACGGGGAGGATCGGACACATCTGCTGTGGCAATCGCAGCAGTCCTAAAAGCGGATGCATGTGAGATCTATACCGATGTGGCCGGCATTTATACCACCGATCCCAATATTTGCAAGGAAGCCAAAAAGCTCACCAGGATTTCTTATGATGAAATGCTCGAAATGGCGAGCCTTGGCGCCAAGGTTTTGCAGATTCGATCGGTGGAATTTGCTAAAAAATATAGCGTTCCGGTTCATGTAAGGTCGTCATTTTCAGAAGAGGAGGGAACCATGGTGATTAATGAAGATGCAGATATGGAGAGCGTGGTCGTCACCGGCGTCACCTGCACAAAGGACGAAGCCCGGATAACCCTAAAAGGGGTCCCGGACACGCCGGGTGTGGCTGCGAAAATTTTTACGCCGATTGCCGAAGCAGATATTCTGGTGGACATGATTATCCAGAATACACGTTCAGAAGGTCAAACCGATCTGACATTCACCGTTCCGAAGGGTTGCTTCAACGATGCACTGGATATAGAAAAAAGGGTCGCCGAGGAAATCGGCGCTGAAACCGTTTTCGGGGATGAAAATATTGCAAAAGTTTCTGTTACCGGTGTGGGTATGAGGAGCCACACAGGGGTTGCGTCAAAGATGTTCACAGCACTGGCCAATGAAAACGTAAATATTTTGATGATCAGTACATCTGAAATTAGAATATCGTGCGTTGTTGAGGAAAAATATGCAGAGTTAGCGGTTCGGGCTCTTCACAGCGTATTTGAGCT
>CAZSON010000148.1:0-2991 GCA_964608375.1 uncultured Desulfobacter sp.
AAAGCCTTTGGTTACGGCAGACGGTATCCTATCGCCCAACGGTACGCGGCCTGGAGGACTTAAAAAGAAAAGTCGCATCAGGCATAGGGTAAAAAGAAATTTTTTTTGAAAAAATTGATGATGATTGCTTTGACAACGGCACAAAACCTTTTTTAAAGTTATCATTCCACAAGCAACTGATATTATAAAAGAAACCAGACCATCGCGTGCCTGTGCACGGTGATTACTTTATGGATACCGGTTCACAACGGCTGCTTCATAGTTTTTCCAAAAAATTTTATTTACCCCACACCAGATGCGGCACCGTGCCCCATGGGGGGTGCGAAACTTGAGATATTATTCTCAAAAAGGGCTTGTGTGTGGGTATAAGACGGTATCTTCTTTTTGCAATTCCTGCGGTTGTTATCGGGGGAGGGGTTTTCCTGGCCGTTTATTTGATGTCCCAAAAACCGTCGGCGCCGGAAAAAATTAAAGGAAAGATAGGGACTTCGGATCCGCAATTTTCGGAAAAGGCGGTGGTGCACCTATATTTTGCGGATCAGAAAAACCTCCATCTGATGGCCGAAGACAGGGTTCTTATTCGTCCGACAGACCCTGCGGCGTTTGGAAACATTATAATCAAGGCTTTAATCAAAGGACCCAAAGGCGAACTGATGCGAACCATTCCGGTGGGCGCCGGGCTCAGGGCGCTTTATGTTACATCAAAAGGGACCGCCCATTTGGATTTATCAGAGGCCATTCGGGCAGACTATCCTGGCGGGGCTCAATCGGAACTGATGACCATATTTTCAATCGTAAATTCTTTAATCTTAAACATTCCTGAAGTTGATACGGTCAAAATACTGATAGAGGGACGTGAATCGATGACGCTGGCAGGGCATATCGATCTCCGTTTTTCATTTAAGGCAAACCTGCTATTGATAAGATAAGATATATGAAAAAGATAAGTGCCATACGAAATATCGGTATTATTGCGCATATTGATGCGGGAAAGACGACGGTTACAGAGCGGATGCTGTACTATTCGGGTCGTTCCCATAAGATTGGAGAGGTCCACAATGGCGAAGCGGTGATGGATTGGATGCCTGATGAACAGGAGCGCGGCATAACGATTACCTCGGCCGTTACCACCTGTCAATGGATGGGGAGCGAAATTCACATCATAGATACACCTGGGCATGTCGATTTTACAATCGAAGTTGAACGATCGTTGAGGGTTCTCGACGGTGCTATCGGCGTATTCTGCGCTGTCGGCGGCGTGGAACCACAATCTGAAACCGTATGGCATCAGGCGGATAAATATCTTATCCCAAAAATTGCCTTTATTAACAAATTGGACCGGGTGGGCGCCAGTTTCATCGGCACAGTGGCGTTGATGAAAGAAAGACTCAATGTAAAACCGCTTATCCTCCAGCTACCGGTAGGCTCGGAGGAAGACTTTTCAGGTGTTGTCGATTTAATAAACATGAAACAGATTAAATGGGATGACGATACCCTGGGTGCTACCTTCACCATCGACACCATTTCCAAAGAACTAACCGAAACCGCAGAAAAATATCGTGAGGAACTCATCGAGGCGGTTGCTGAAGTTGACGATGAAATTATGGAGGCATATCTGTCCGATTCTCCAGCAGCCGAAATCGACTCGAAAAAGCTTATAAGTGCAATCAGAAAGGCAACAATTAACTTGAAGTTAGTTCCGGTTCTTTGCGGCAGCGCTTTGAAAAATAGAGGAATCCAGCCACTTCTTGACGCAATAGCGCAATTTCTTCCCAGCCCCCTGGATGTGCCACCGATAAAGGGGGTGAGCCCCGAAACCACGGAAGTTGTTGCATGCCAGGCCAAAGATTCAGAACCGTTGGCTGCCCTGATATTTAAAGTTTCTATGATGGAAGGGCGGAGGCTTTCCTTTGTAAGGATTTACAGCGGGAAAATCACCACGGGAGAGAATTTATATAACTCTTCTCGAAGGAAAAAGGAAAAAATCTCCCGGATATTAAGGATGCATGCCAACAAGAAAGAGAGAATCGGTACCGCAGGATCGGGAAGTATCATCGGAATCGTTGGATTAAAGGAATCTTTTACAGGAGATACGCTCTGTTCGGCAGACCGGCCTGTTTTGTTGGAAAAAATGGAATTTTACGAACCGGTCATTTCAGTTGCTGTGGAACCTAAAACGCTTGCTGATCAGGAAAAACTTGAGCAGGTGCTTCAGAAATTTGTGCTGGAAGATCCCACACTGAAACTTCACAATGATGCGGAAACCGGACAAACAATTTTATCGGGGATGGGTGAACTTCACCTCGAAGTGATTATCAGTCGCATGCTGCGTGAATTTAAAACGCGTGTCAATGTAGGAAAACCTCAGGTGGTCTATCGGGAAACCATAAATCGTCAGAACGAGGCGTCAGCAGTTTTTGATAAAGAGATTGCCGGCCAGCGACATTTTGGGGAAGTCAGCATAAAATTATCACCTTTGCCCAGGGGAAGCGGGAATCGATTCAGATCGGAAATTTCAGCTGAAATAATACCCGACATTTTTATCCCATCGATTGAGAAAGGAGTAATGGAATCTTTTGAAAGTGGTGTTTTGCTGGGGTATCCGGTGGTTGATATTGAAACTGTCCTCAACGGTGGTGCTTACAAGGAGTCGCTGGGCACCGAGTTGGCCTTCACCGTCAGCGCCTCGATGGCATGCAAGGAGGCCCTTGCTAACGGAGAACCGTTTCTCCTTGATCCGATCATGTCGGTTGAAATACTTGTCCCGGAGTCATTTATGGGCGATGTGATCGGCGACATCAATTCCCGGAACGGAAAAATAGAATCGATAGAGCCAAAAACCGGGGTACAGGCTATAAAGGCGATCGTTCCCCTTTCTAAGATGTTCGGCTATTCAACCTCATTGAGATCCGCAACTCAAGGGAGGGGCACCTATTCCATGCAGTTTTCCCATTTTGGGCGGGCAGGCGGCAATTAACTCTACATGGGACT
>CAZSON010000148.1:3091-7186 GCA_964608375.1 uncultured Desulfobacter sp.
TCGCTTCAATCTCTTTCAGCATTTTTTTGATCTTCTGTTTTCTCTGTGGATCTTCTGTTTTTTCTCGCGCCCGATTCAAATGGAAGATTGCATTTTTCAGATTGCCTGTTTTCTTAAAATAGATGCCAAGATAATAGTGGGCTTCGGAAGGTTTTCCCTGACGGCTATAAACCTCGCTTAAGAAAAAAAATGCCCGATTGTATACATTTTCTTTTTGTATCAGGGCGGTAAAAACCATTTCAGCATCCTTTAACCGCTCTATCTTAAGCAGCGTTCGACCGTAAAAGAAATCTCCGATCGGATTTTTATGTTCCGCACCCACCGCGGATTTAAGGGTGGTTAAGGCTTTGGGGTATTGACCGCTGAGAAAATAGATCCTCCCCAGAGCGATTAAAAAATCTGGGTTAAACGGATTTTTTTCCAATGCTTTTTTAAGGTGAAAGATCGCATCTTTGTGGTTGCCGGCTCTGGAAAGGATCAAACCGTATCCATAGTGTCCCATCGGATTTTCGGGGTCATTCGTCACTTCGGTTTCAAATTTCGTCAGCGCCGAATCCCTGTCTGAATAAAGTGCGACAAGTCGGATATGGGCCATCTGAAAATCTGTGGGGTTGATGCGGGTTTCAGGCTTGGGGTGGCTCGCAACCCAGGTCGCCACATAGGCCATGCGGTCCTCTGAGGCGGGATGGGTCATCAGGTAGGTTGGAACCTGGTCTGACCCGAACCATTGCTTGTTGCGTATTTTTTTCAGCATGGTCAACAGACCTTTACCGCCATATTTGGCCTTGTTAAGATACTCAAGACCAATCTGATCCGCTTGCATTTCGTCTTCGCGGCTGTAAGCCAGTGAAATCGATTGGCTGGCTGCCACTGATCCCATTGTTACAGCATTTGCAGCTTTGGATGAACCACTGGAGCCGAGGAAAATTCCAGCGACAATACCGGCGAGGGTCGCGATCTGAATTTTTTTCGATCTTTCTATCTTTTGCGAAATATGTCGTGAAACAACATGAGCGATTTCATGGGCGATGATGCCAGCCAGCTCATTTTCACTCTCCATCGCTTCAAACAGACCGCTGTTGATAAAAATATGACCCGCCGGACCGGCAAAAGCGTTATAGACGTTCTCCTGCACGACATAAAAATGGTAAGGAAATGGCTGAGTCGGAACAACAGAGAGAATTTTTTTGCCAATTTGATTTACATACCCCACAATTAAAGGATCTTTTACAAATTTATAGTTTTGAAACACGACGTTCATGAATTCTTTTGCCAGCTCTTCTTCCTGTGCCACGGTGATAGGGAAGCCCTTTTCCGGGAGGATGACGGAGAAAACCAGAATGAAAGAAAGGCACAAAAAGATTATTTGTTTTCTACACTTCACGGATACCTCATATGGACATAGGTTCTATTATGCTTTTCAAACCTAAGGATTTATGCTATTATTTGAATTATGGCACAAATTATTTGCATTGCCAATCAGAAAGGTGGTGTGGGCAAAACAACGACCGCAATTAACCTTGCGGCGGCATTGGCTGTTTCAGAAAAAAGAACCCTTTTGGTGGATTGCGATCCCCAGGCGAATGCGACAACCGGGGTCGGGATTGATAAAAGCACAATCGATAAAACATTATACCATGGTATAATTCATGAAACAGGGGCTAAAAGTCTCGTCGTAGACAGCGACATCGAAACCTTGAAAATTATCCCTTCGCGTGTGGAGCTGATCGGTTTTGAAGTGGAAATGATGTCAAATCCCGAACGTGAGATGGCGTTAAAGCATCTGTTGGAGGAACTGGAGGCTTCATTTGATTACATTATACTCGATTGCCCACCGTCGTTGAGTCTCCTGACCATCAATGCCATGACCGCCGCGCACTCACTTTTGATTCCACTCCAATGTGAATTTTATGCATTGGAAGGTCTCGGTCAGCTTTTACGAACGGTGAAACGCATCAAGCGGCGTTTGAATCCAAACCTAAAGATAGGCGGCATTCTTTTGACCATGTTCGACACACGGACGAATCTATCCCGTCAGGTGGCCGAAGACGCTGAAAAATATTTTAAACATTTATTATTCAAAACAACTGTTCCCCGAAACGTCAGGCTGGGGGAGGCCCCCAGTTTTGGAAAGCCGATTTTACTCTATGATGCCGCTTCGTTAGGTTCATTAAGCTATTTTTCATTGGCAAAAGAAATAATCAGTAGATACAGCAGGCCGAGGTTAAAACGGATCTGAAACTGAAAACATCAAAGACTTCGATCGTTCGTATGAAGGTATTTCATGAAAAAAAAGACAAAAAAAGGATCTGAACCGGCGGTAAAAAAACGAAAGAAAATGGCGTTGGGAAGAGGGCTCGATGCGCTGATACCGGACATAGAATCGATTCAGGATATTCCCAGGGAGTTTTTCAATTGCGATATCGGGATGATTCGGCCCAATCGGTATCAGCCCCGGCGCCGGTTTTCCGAAGAGGAGTTAAGGGAGTTGTCCCATTCAATCAAAATGCAGGGCGTCATTCAGCCGCTTTTGGTCAGAAAAGATACCAGCGGTTATGAACTGGTAACCGGTGAAAGACGTCTGCGGGCGGCAAAGCTGGCCGGTCTGAAGCAGGTCCCGGTTGTTTTAAAAGATGTAACGGACTCGAAACTGTTGGAGATATCGATTATTGAAAATGTTCAACGGGAGAATTTAAATCCTATTGAGGAGTCTGAAGCCTACCGCCGGCTGATAGCGGAATTCAATCTTAAACAGAATGAGGTTGCAAAACGGGTGGGGAAGAGCCGCTCTGCTGTCGCCAATTGTTTGAGACTTGGGCAATTACCCGATGCCATCAAGGCCCAAATAGCAGATGGCGCCCTGAGCATGGGGCATGCTCGGGCTTTGCTGGGCGCTGATACCACGGCTCAGCAAAACAGTGCATCGCGTATGGTCGTATCCAAAGGGCTCTCTGTAAGAGAAACAGAGCGGTTGGTCAGGCGTATGAAATCCCAAAAGAAGGCTTTCAAAGGTCCTTCGAAAGGGCTCGAGGAGACATATATTTCTGATCTTGCAGATGAACTCTCGCAACACCTTGGCACACGGGTTCAGATCAAGCGGAAAGGCCGGAAGGGGAAAGTTGAGATCGAATTTTACAATGATGATGATCTGGACAGGCTTATCCGGCTCCTGAGGGAGAGCTGATTGAAAAGTTACGAAATCCCATTTTATTTTTTCCCGCACACAGATTAAATGCCTAAAATCGAACCATGTCTTTACATATCATCATCGATGGCTATAATTTGATTCGGCAATCCGCATCTTTAAGCGCCTTTGAACAGATCGATCTGCAACAAGGGAGGGAACGGCTGCTCAGCCTTCTCTTAGAATATAAGAAGATAAAACATTACAATATTACCGTTGTTTTTGACGGCGCAAATGCTCCTTCATCTTCACGGCGGACCGATCATTCTTTTGGAATTGGAGTGAAATTTTCTCAAAATGGAGAATTGGCGGATGATGTGATAAAAAGGATGGCAGCAGCAGAGAGAGAGAAAGCCCTGGTGGTCAGCTCTGACCGGGAGATAGCAAACTTTGCCTCTGCGCATGGGGCCGCGACCATTAGCTCATCGATGTTTGAAGAAAAGATGGCTTTGGCCGCATATCTGAAAACCGATGCCGGTGATGAAGATGAGGATGCAGGTTGGACGCCGACGACAAAAAAGCATGGGCCGCGAAAGCGTCTTTCAAAAAGGTTGCGAAGAAGCAAAATTAAAATACAAAAGCTTTGACGGCTTTGTAAAAAGTTCATTGGACTGATAAGGAACCGATAAAATGTGCGAAGCAAATGCTTATCTGATTGAAGGTGAGGAGAAAAAACTGATAATGGAGGCCGTTGACACGGTCGAACCTGAAGATGATGGTCTGAAGTTGATCAGCATATTCGGGGATCAGAAATTTATAAAAGCACAAATTCATTCACTTTCACTTGTTGACCACAATGTTTTTCTTAAAACATGAGTTCATCAAAGCCTGCATAGATGACAAACTCGTAAAAAGATCATATTGCTCTCTAAATGACCATTTTGGGGCGTTTTGATAGGTGATACTAAATT
>CAZSON010000149.1:0-7175 GCA_964608375.1 uncultured Desulfobacter sp.
GCATCGGCAATTTAACTGTCGAAGCAGCCCAGAAGGTTTACCGGATGAAGATACAATCGGCATGGCCGCGAGCCGATATCTCGATGCAGACCCTAGCAAAATTTGCTGCCGCGGCAGACAAAAGAAGTAATGGGCAGATAAAAATTCAGGTCTTTGCCGCACCGGAGATTGTCCCGGGTGAACAGACCCTTGAGGCAACCAAAAAAGGGACTCTGGATATGCTCCACAGTATTGGCGCATATTGGGGAGGCACTACACCGATTGGAGAAATAGAGTTCGGTCTCCCCCTGATGTGGGCCATGCCGCTCGGAAAAACCGTCAAGGAAAACTCTGAAATTGTTCGAAATTTTTTCCTTAACAGCGGGTTCGCAGAACTGCTTCGCAGGGAATATGCAAAACAGGGTGTATACTGGCTGGATATGCATTCTTATGGTGAGCTTTTTACTATGGCAAGGGAACCGATCACAAGTTGTGCGGATATGCAGGGGAAGAAATTCCGGGCCGAAGGTGCATGGACCGATTTTTACAATATGATGGGCGCACGCGGGACTTTTGTGGACGGCGGGGAAGCCTATATGGCATTGAGCAAAGGGGTTATCGATACCACCCAATGGGATGTAAGTGCAGTTACAGGGATGAATATACAGGAAGTGGCTCCGTATAGAATTATGGGTGGAGGAAATGACGTGGTCCCCGGTCACATACTGGTCAATATGAAAAAATGGAAGGCTCTGCCGGATAATCTAAAAAGAGCGCTTGAGGGCGCTGCAAAGGATTATTTTAATGAGCTTAACGACATATACATGGGAGAGATGAAGAAGGTCGATGAACTGGTAAAACAGGGCAAAGTCAAACTAAGCTATTTTGATGATGCTTGCATCAAAAAACATGAAGAGGTCGCAGCTAAATTATGGGATAAGATCGCCCAAAGAGATCCATCGGCTGTTGAGGCGGTCAAGCTGGTCAAGGCATGGCGAAAAACACTGAAATAAGATAACAGGGGTACTTTTTTACTCAATTTTCGCACCCCCCCATAGGGCACGGTACTGCATCTGGTGTGGGGTAAATAAAATTTCTTTTTACCCTATGCCTGATGCGACTTTCCTTAAAATATCAGGTGCGAAACTCGATTTTTTGATTCAGAAAGAGGGCTTTGAAATTGATCAAAGTGATTAAAGTTCTTTTTAACCTGGTTGACGTTTTTACTCAAAAAACCAGCAAGCCGGCCAGCCTTTTGGTTTTTTTTATGATGGCTGTTACCGCAACAGAAGTCATCTCAAGATATGTATTCAATAACCCTACCACCTGGGCCTGGCCGGTCAATAAACAGCTTTTCGGCATATTTATTCTTTTCGCAGGCGTATATACGACGGCAAAAAGGGGCCATATCAGGATCGAAATTTTATACGATCATTTCCCTCCCAAAATCCAATACATCGTAAGATTGATTGCACTGGCCGCTTTGATTTGCTTCATGGGTGTTTTGGTTTGGCAGGGATCTTGGATGGGTTGGAATGCATGGCAGGTGAAAGAACTTTCCGCGCGAGCGTTTCGCATTCCCCTATACCCTTTCAAAATGCTCATCCCGGTATTTGCCTTTCTTTTCCTGCTCCAGGGAATCGCTGTTTTTATCAAAGGTGAAGATTAAACTTACATGGGCTTTTCAAATAGTTGCTCTGCCGCTGTGCATCGGCTGGATGGAGTGAGATAGAGGTCTATGAGCACCGAACTTGTGACGCTTATTTTATTTGGGGGGCTTGTCAGTCTTTTAACCCTCGGCGTCCCGGTTGTTTTTGCCCTGGCCAGCATCAGCATCGTGGTCGCTTTTGTGCTGGGGGGGGCCAATGACCTCTTCATCGTTGCCACGACCACCTACCGGGAAATAACAGAATACAGTTTAATGAGCATACCTTTATTCCTCCTCATGGGGAATTTTTTGCTTCATTCCGGCATATCCGATCGTTTATTCA
Source organism: uncultured Desulfobacter sp. (assembly GCA_964608375.1). Taxonomy (GTDB): domain Bacteria; phylum Desulfobacterota; class Desulfobacteria; order Desulfobacterales; family UBA2156; genus UBA2156. The sequence goes on from CAZSON010000149.1 coordinate 1,971, forward strand.
AGGCGCTCAATCACTGGTTGACCGGGGTAAGAGGGGGGTTGGCAATCGTATCGGTCGGGGTGTGTGTTGCGCTTGCCATGTGCGGCGGCTTCGGCCCAGGCATCCTGATGATGGGTCTGATCGCCGTTCCGGCTATGTTGAAAAACAATTATAACAAATCGTTGGCCCTGGGAAGTGTCATGGCCGGTGGTGTGCTCGGCGCAATTATTCCTCCAAGCATTGTCATGATCGTCTTTGCATTTATTGCCCGTCTTTCGATCGGCCGACTTTTTTTTGGGGGAGCTATTCCCGGTTTTATCACCGCATTTTTATATATCCTCTACATCTTCATCAGATGTTATTTCCAACCGGACCTGGCGCCAAAGACGGTCGAGATTGTTACCTGGAAGATTCGAATGATCTCCCTGAGGGAGATTGTCCTGCCGGCGATGCTGATTATCCTTGTCTTGGGCGCCATTTTCTTAGGAATTGCCACGCCTTCAGAGGCAGCCGGTGTGGGTGCGTCCGGTTCTTTTCTGATCTGCATTATTTATCGCAGGCTTACCCTGAAAGTGTTGCTCGATTCATGTCTTGAAACCATGAAGATCAGCGGTATGGCTTTATGGATTCTGGTAGCGGCAACCCTTTTCGGTGTTGTTTATACGATGGCAGGGGCACAATCGTTGGTTATGGAAATGGTTGCGAGCCTTCAGGTAAACCGCTGGATCATTCTCGTGGCGATGCAGATCATCCTCCTGATATTTGGCGCCTTCATGGATGATTACGCCGTGATCACCATATGCGCTCCAATTTTTCTCCCGATTGCCCGCCATCTCGGTTTTGACCCCATATGGTTTTCAATTGTCTTTATCCTCAACATGCAGGCGGCTTACCTGACCCCTCCGTTTGGCTGGGCTCTCATTTTGATGAAAGGGGTTGCACCGCCGGAAATACACACCAAAGACATATGGCGATCGATTCCGCCATTTGTTGCCATTCAACTGTTTGTGTTGATATTGACCATGTTATTCCCCCAGTTGGCGCTTTGGCTGCCTGACAAAATGCTGTAACACTTAAAGAATTAAAGTGATGCAAGGAAAGGAGGCGGAAATGGCTGCAGCATTCTTGCACCCGTACATACCAAATTCAGTACCTGAAGTTATGAGGCAAATGATGCAGGAAATCGGTATCGATGATATCGATGATCTTTTTAAAGATCTTCCCTTCAGATCAGATCCTATCGATCTGCCGGGCCCCATGAGCGAGTATGAACTCAGGCGGTACATCGCAGAGATCCTTTCGAAAAACAATGAGCGATTGCTGGTATTTTGCGGGGCCGGCTGCTGGCCCCATTATGTACCGGCTGTTGTGGATGAAATCATCAACCGGACAGAATTTAAAACCGCTTACCTCGGCCTGCCTGAACCGGAAAAAGGTAAGATGCAGGCCCTTTTTGAATTTCAGAGCATGATGGCTGAGATGATCGGCATGGACGTAGTCATAAACTCGGTTTATGACTGGTCCACCGCTGCCGGTGAGGCAGCCAACATGGCCAGACGACTGACCGGTCGCAGCCAGATCCTCGTACCCGCCAACATAAGCCCGGACAGACTGGATGTGATGAAAACCTATACTAAATGGAGCGGCGCACGGATTCAAACAGTTGCTTTCGACCCAAAAAGGGGCACAATCGATTTGAGCGAACTGCAACGGTCGGCATGTCCTGATACGGCGGCGGTCTATATTGAAAATCCGAGTTATCTCGGCGTTATAGAAGACCAGGTGGATGAAATTGCAACAATCGCCCACAGCGCCGGGGCGGTTTTTGCGGTCGGTGTGGATGCGTCATCCCTTGGTATTTTAGAACCACCCGGGGGGTACGCGGCGGATATCGTTGTCGGGGAAGCTCAGCCATTTGGATTACACATGAATTTCGGGGGCAATTCCCTGGGAATATTTGGCTGTAAAGATGACCCGGAATATCTGGCACAGCTCCCCGGCTACGTCGGTGCTGTGGCCCCGACTGTTGACCGGCAGGGTAGGGGGTATTTGGACACCCTGTGGGATCGGCGACACTTCTTTGTCCAACGTGAAAACGCAACCTCGCTGATCGGCTCTTCCAGCAACCTGTGCGCCATCGGCGCAGCCGTTTATATGGCGCTTATGGGGCCACGGGGAATGGGTGAACTGAGCGAGGTGATTACCACCAGAGCCAACTATGCCGTAAAACGGATCTGCCAAATCGACGGTCTGAAGACACCTGTATTCAGCGGGGCCCATTTCAAAGAATTCGTCGTTAATTTCGACAAACTCAACGTCGATGTCGCAGCGATCAACAAAGCGCTTTATCGAAAACATGCCATCGTCGGCGGAAAAGATCTTTCAAAAGAATATCCGGAATTAGGAAAAAGCGCGCTTTATTGTGTTACCGAGACCCACACGCTTAAAGACATCGAGCGGCTCATAACGGCGCTGGGGGAAATTGCGAAGGGAGGTGGCGCCAGTGTATAGGCAAGCTAGGTACGATGAGCCGTGTATATTTGAGATGGGGCGAAAGGGAACCCGAGGCCACTTTGTGCCCAAAGTAGAGAAAAAGATCAGGGATGCAGCCGGCGACGGATGGTCGTATATCCCAAAGAACATGCGCCGTAAGCAAGCGCCGGATATCCCGGAGCTTTCAGAAGTGGAGGTGATGCGGCATTTTTTTCGTCTGTCCCAGGAAAGCACGTGTGTGGACAGCGGATTCAACGCTGAAGGAACCTGTACCATGAAGTATAATCCCAAAGTCAATGAGGTTTTGGCCGGATCGTCAAAAGTAACCGAACTTCATCCTCTGCAGGACGAGGAAAGTGTTCAGGGGATGCTTGAGATATTATACCGGCTTGGTGAATGCTTCAAAGCGATCAGCGGATTTGATTCAGTCAGTTTTCAGCCGCCGTCAGGGACCCTGTCCGAATTTACGGAATGCCTGATTATCGCCGCCTATCATCAACAAAAGGGCAATCAACACAAGACCGACCTGATCGTACCATATACTTCCCACGGCACCAATGCGGTATCCGCCAAAATGGCAGGATTCAATGTTGTGACCATCGATCAAACAGAGGACGGCAATCTCGATCTTGAGGCTTTAAAGGTTGCGGTAACGGACCGGACGGCAGGTATGATCCAGACCAACCCAACCTCGCTGAGCGTTTTTGATCCGAATCTGATGACAATGGCGGACATGATTCATGAAGCTGGAGGTATTTTTGCATATGATGCGGCCAACACCAACTCAATCATGGGCAGGATCAAACCGAAGGACTTAAAGTTTGATCTGGTCCACTACAATCTGCATAAAGCCTTTTCCAGCCCCCATGGCGGTTATGGACCCGGCACGGGAGTGGTGGTTGTTTCCAAGAAGCTGGCGCCCTTTCTCCCCTCACCGGTTGTGGCTTTTAAAGAGGGACACTATTTCTTCGATTTTGATCGTCCGCTGAGCATCGGCCGGATAAAACAGTTTTACGGCAATCTGCCGAACGCGATCAGGGGGTATGCATGGATTTTGGCCATGGGTTGCGAGGGTATCGCTGCAGCCACCGATATAGCTGTATTGAATAACAACTATCTTTTCCACAAATTAAAAGAAATTCGAGGGATTACTGTTCCGATGGCAGAAGGCAGAACCCGTATGGAGGAGACGGTCTACAGCCTGAAGGAGATGCGAAACGAAACCGGGGTCGACGCCCACCATTTTGTTTTGCGTATTGCCGATTTCGGTCCCAACAGTACGTTTACCCTCGGGTATCCGCCCTACGTGGAGGAGCCTTGGGTCATCGAGCCGACTGAAAGTCTGGACAAAAATGAGATTGATAATTTTATTGAGATTGTCCGTCGCGTTGCAGATGAGGCTTACACAAGCCCGGAAACCATTTTGAGCGGACCTCAAAATTGCGCGGTCGGAGAGATAGATATGGCTGCTTCGGAAGACCCCGATACCATGGCGTTGACCTGGCGGATGTACAGGAAAAAAGGGCTTAAATTCTGATGCCTGAAAGTGCTCAACTGTTAACGACAAGAGACTTTTTACTAGAATATCAAGTTCAAAAGCGATCCCAGAGCAGATGTCATCCTTTCGAAAAAGAGTCGGTCTGATTGTCAACCCTATCGCAGGCATGGGCGGCAAAGTGGGACTCAAAGGGAGTGATGGCGAAAAAACTCTCCGCAGGGCCCGGGATCTCGGTGCCACACCTTCTGCACCGGGCAGGGCGTTGGAGACACTTTTGGGGATAGGGCCGCTTATCAATGAAATTGAGCTGGTTACTTTTCCGGATGAAATGGGCGAGACAGAAGCGAGGGAGGCCGGATTCAACCCTCGCGTCATCGGTTCTATTCAGATCGGCGAAACCACATCAAGAGACACGCTGCGGGCCGGTAGAACAATGGCGACACTGGGTGTTGACCTGCTGCTTTTTGCCGGCGGGGATGGCACGGCAAGGGATGTCTATCAGGCCATAGGCCTCAGTATTCCGGTGGTCGGTATCCCGGCCGGTGTCAAAATCCATTCCGGTGTCTATGCCATAAACCCTGCGCGTGCCGCGGGCCTTGCGATGATGTATTTACGTGGCCAGGTAAGGGCATTAGCCGAATTGGAGGTCATGGACATCGATGAAACCGCTTTTCGTCAGGACCGGGTTTCGACCCAACTATATGGTTATCTTAAGGTACCTTTGGAAAGACGATTTACCCAAGGCGCTAAGGCTCCTTCCGTCACAGGCAGTCATGAGATCCTGGCAATGCAATCGATCGCCGAGCAGATCGTAGAGACTATGGATGCTGAATACCTCTATATCATCGGTTCAGGTACAACGCCACGGGCAATCATGGAACGGCTCGGTTTGAAAAACACCCTTTTGGGTGTTGATGCTGTCTTAAGTGACAAACTGGTGGGGCTTGATCTTAACGAAGCCCAACTTTTGGAACTAATTGATGAGAAAAAGGCCAAGATCATCATTACGCCTATCGGTGGACAAGGTTACGTATTTGGAAGAGGAAATCAGCAATTAAGCCCCGGCGTAATCAAAAAAACCGGAGTAGAAAATATTATTGTTGTGGCCACCCGAAACAAACTTAACTCGCTGGAGCGAAGACCACTTCTAGTCGATACGGGGGATAACGAGGTTGATAAGATGCTGACAGGGTACCTGAAGGTCGTTACCGGATATAGGGAAGAGATGGTCTATA
>CAZSON010000150.1:0-3340 GCA_964608375.1 uncultured Desulfobacter sp.
CTTGCCGAGTCATCCATAGTTAAAAAACCAGTTTAATGCGAGGTGAGAAAGGATCAGGCATGAAAATCAGAAAGGCAAGAATCTGCGTCTTGGCACAAGTCGGGTCCAACGTGCTGAACATCTGGCCTGAGAACCTAAGCGACACACTCGGCAACAGAAAGCGCTTGACTCTTGCAGGGGGCACATTTTAGAGTTCGGCCATATCGAGAGCCTGTCAGAGGCATGGGGTGAAGGAAATGTGCAGGATTATTGATACTCGCCATATCGTTGCGTAACGCTTTGAGACTTTCAGGAGGAGTAAAGTAACCATGTTCCAGTTAATGAAAAGAACTATTCCATACTGGCTCCTTCTCGTAGCCACTTTTATCCCCCTTTTTGCTTTTGGCATATCCAATCACGGTCTGTGGACCGCCGATGAGCCCCGTGTTGCGGAGATCGGGCGGGAGATGGCGCTCACCGGCAACTGGGCGGTTCCGACCTTAAACCGAAAGCCTTTTCTGGAAAAACCCCCGCTCTATTTTTGGTCCCTGGCAGCGACATTCAAGATCTTTGGTGTCTCGGACCGGGTCGCCAGGATTCCTTCGGCCATCTTCGGATTTGGAGGGGTGGTGTCGACATTTTTGCTCGCCAGTATGATATTAGGCAAAAGGGTTGGGTTTCTCTCTGCCTTCATACTTGCCACGAGCTTTGAGTATTTTCGGGTCGCGCACTGGCTTCTGGTCGATAGCGCCCTGGCCTTTTTCGTCATTTCTGCGATGACCGCTTTCATGGCTGGATATCTCTCGGAGCGACACGGTCGGCGGTTTTCCTTTTATACTCTCTTTTACTTTTTTTGCGGACTCGCCTTTCTCACCAAGGGGTTTATCGGCCTTGTGTTCCCCGGACTGGGGGTTCTTTTCTTCCTGATATTTGACAGGAATTTGAAAGCAATATGGCAGATGCATCTCTGGGTGGGCATCGCCGTCTTTATCGTTCTGACGCTGCCCTGGTTTCTGGCTCTCTGGCATCAGGGCGGATCGGAGTATCTTAACATCTTTTTTATTAAGAACCACCTCCAAAGATTTCTTGCCGGGGGTACTTCCGGCCACCACCGACCTTTCTACGATTATCTCATCCAATTTCCGGCCAGTTTTTTGCCCTGGAGTCTCCTTTTGGCGCCGGCACTCTATCGGGTTTTTTCCGGGCAGGACAATCTTTCTGACACCCCAGGACGTGGCCGACTTTTTATGAAATGCTGGTTTATCAGCGGTTTTCTATTTTTATCGTTTGCTTCGACCAAGAGAGGGGTTTACCTTTTGCCGGTTTTAGCTCCGATTGCCATTTTGACGGCCTGCTGGATCGACAGTACGCTTGCATCGAGATCGATCAGCCGGATGGAAAACATCTTTTCCTGGGTTTTCGGCCTGGTGATCATGGCGACAGGGCTGATGCTTATCCCGGTCCATTTTTATTTATCCGGAGAATGGACCATTCCTTTTTTTATCCACTTGGTCCTCATCATCGGTTTTTCTGGAGTATCGCTCAAATTTCTCCGGGAAAAGAAGATCAGTCTCTTCTGGGGAGGGTCGCAGGTGGCCTTATTCTCTCTTATCCTGTTTATCCTGCTGTGGACTATCCCGTTGATCGATAGACATAAGAGCTTTGTATCGTTCTCTCATAAGGTCAAGGATGAGATAGGGGACACATCGATTCTATATGCCTATAAGCCCGATGAAACCATGAGGGGGATCGTGCCATTTTATACGGGACGATACGTCGAAGAAGTCGAAGATAAGAACCTTCTGCAGGGCATTCTTGAAAAGAAGGAAAAGGTTTTTATCATTGCCGCAGACAAAAGGAAGACGCTGGAGAAAGAAGTCCTTTCTACAGGGAAGGCCGGCCTATTGATCCGACAGTTGGTGGGCAATAGACGCATTTGTCTGCTTTTTACTAACAGCATAAAGGAAACGATCTCCCAGTGAAGTTCCGGACCTCTAAAAAGGGGCAAGGTGGCGTATGAAGGAAATTTTTGTGAAGAGAAAAGAGTATCTCCCATTTTCCAGGCCGTCCATCGGCCAGGAAGAGATCGACGAAGTCATTGATACGCTCAGGTCGGGCTGGATCACCACCGGGCCAAAGACCCGGCGTTTTGAGGATGATTTCAAGGCGTATGTCGGCTGCAGACATGCGATCGCGCTTTCTTCCGCAACCGGAGGCCTCCATCTCGGGTTGATGGCCATGGGGATCGGCCCGGGCGACGAGGTGATTACATCTCCGATGACCTTTGCCGCAACGATCAATCAAATCGTTCTCACCGAAGCCACGCCGATTCTGGTGGATATTGATGATCAAACCATGATGATGCGCGTCGACCGAATTGAAGAAAAAATCACCAAAAAAACGAGGTTGATTCTTCCGGTCCATTTTGCCGGGGCTCCGGTCGACATGGACCCCATTGTTCAGTTGCAAAAGAAGTATCACCTGAAGGTCCTGGAAGATGCGGCTCATGGCCTTGGAACTCGGTACAAGGGCCGGCATGTTGGCGCTATCGGGGATGGCGGTGTATTTAGCTTCCACCCGATTAAAAACATGACAACCGCTGAGGGGGGAATGTTTGTAACTAACGACGAAGCACTGGCCGATAAGGTTCGTCTTCTGAGGTTTCACGGTCTGAGTGCCGATGCATGGGAGCGGTACCATCGAGGAGGGAGTGTTCATTCAGATGTTGCAATGCCAGGCTACAAATATAATCTAACCGACCTTCAGGCCTCTTTGGGGATTCACCAGTTGGCCAAGTTGGATAACTTCAACCGACGTCGGGAGCAATTGGCATCGACCTATGATCGCTTGCTCAGGTCTGTTAGAGCGATCGATCGGCCTGGCCGGCCATCCTACGAGCACCATCATGGATGGCATCTCTATGTGATCCGTTTGAAGCTCGAACAGCTGAAGATCGATCGAGACCAGTTTATAAATGAGTTGAAGAAAAGAAACATCGGCACAGGATTTCATTTCAAAGCGATCCATCTCCACCGATATTATGCCGGAAAGCTTGGATATGACCGGGGAAGTCTTCCCCTTGCCGAAAGCACATCGGAGCGGATCTTGTCTTTACCATTATTTCCCGATATGACCGAAAAAGATGTAAAAGATGTCATATCTGCCATAAAGGACATTGTTCGGCTCAACGAAATAGAGGTTTGACCCGGGTGCCATTGAGGGGTATTATTTTTGTCTAAAAAACAGTGAGACTTTGATGAATTCGCAAATGACTTTTTGCGAGATTGTCAAACTTGATTCAGATGAATATGAATTCAAAAGAGCTTGAACTTTCAGTGGTGATCCCCGTATTTAACGAGGA
>CAZSON010000150.1:3440-7170 GCA_964608375.1 uncultured Desulfobacter sp.
ATATGAATTCAAAAGAGCTTGAACTTTCAGTGGTGATCCCCGTATTTAACGAGGAGGGAAATATCGAGACCCTCGCTGAGCGGCTATTTAGGGTTTTAAACGGTCTGGGAAAGACCTTTGAGATCATCTTTGTCGACGATGGCAGCAAAGACAGCTCTTTGCAGTTGTTGCGGAAAATCCAGAAGAAAAGCAAAGAAATTATTGTGATAGCGTTTAGTCGAAACTTCGGACAGCATGCCGCCGTCTTTGCAGGCTTTGAGCATTCCTCAGGAAAGATCATTATAACCTTGGACGCCGATCTGCAAAACCCGCCGGAGGAAATACCGAGACTGGTTGCCAAAATGGAGGAGGGCTATGATGTGGTGGCAACGGTTCGGGACAACCGGCAGGATTCGCTTTTTCGAAAAACTGTGTCCCGGGCAATTAACCGGATCACGGCCCACATCACCGGAGTCGATCTGAAAGATTACGGATGTATGCTGCGGGCGTATAGCCGGAGTGTGGTCGAGAGCATGTGCGCCTCCAGGGAGTTCTCCACCTTTATACCGGCGCTGTCGACCACCTATGCAAAGGCCATTGCAGAGATCCACGTAAAACACGATTCAAGGCATGGGGGTGAATCCAAATACAGCCTGATCCGTCTGATCGCCCTGGAGTTTGATCTTCTCACCAGCTTTTCTCTCTGGCCGTTGAGAATGCTCATGGTCATGGGGACGGTCATCTGCCTTTGTGGCGTCGGTTTCGGTTTTTTTCTGTTGATCATGAGGCTCATCAAAGGAAGTCAGTGGGCTGTGGAAGGAATGTTTACGCTTTTTGCCATTCTTTTCTTTTTTGTAGGCGGTCAATTTCTTGCATTCGGGCTTTTAGGGGAATATATTGGACGTATTTACGGCGAAGTGAGGCACCGCCCGCGGTTTGTCATCAAAGAGGTCCATGGCCGGAGCGAAAAGTTGGTATGAGAATTATTGTCATGGGCTATCACAACATCGGGTGCCGGTGCCTTGAGGTTTTGCTTCGGAGGAATCAGAACGTTGTGGCCGTTTTCACCCATCGTGACGACCCCAACGAGCATATCTGGTTTGATTCGGTAGCGGACCTTGCCCGGACGCATCGACTCCCGTGTTATTTTCCGGACGACATTAACCAACCGTATTGGGTCAACCGTCTGAGTCTCCTCAAACCAGACCTTATTTTTTCCTTTTACTTCCGTCAGATATTTTCTCCGGAGATATTAAAAATGCCCCGGATGGGAGCGATTAACCTTCATGGTTCGTATCTGCCCAAATATAGGGGAAGGTGCCCGGTCAACTGGGTCCTGATTAATGGAGAAAAAGAAACAGGGGTAACGCTTCACTATATGACAGCGCGTCCCGATGAGGGAGATATCATCGCCCAGGCGAAGGTGCCGATCGATTTTGAGGATACGGCGCTGATGCTCTTTCATAAGGTGGAAAAAGCGGCTGTCCGCCTTTTTGATCAAGCCCTTTGCAGTATTGTGGCCGGGACGAATCGACGAATTCCGCAGGATATTTCCAAAGGGTCCTGTTTTGGCGGGAGAAGACCAGAAGACGGATGGATCGACTGGACAAAGAGCAGCATCGAGATTTACAATCTGATCCGGGCTGTTACCCGGCCATATCCGGGAGCATTTACCTCTCTGAAAGGGAAGAAGCTCTTTGTTTGGAAGGCCATGCCTTGCAATCCAGCAACTTCGATGACAATGGGATCTCCCGGCAGGATTCATGTCCGGGATGGCAGGGTTTTGGTTGCAACCGGCCAGGGGGCGATCAGAATTCTCGAATGCCAGATCGAGGGTGGCCAGGAAATGGGGATCTTTGAAAAGCTGAATACACTGTTTGTAGATGGGGATCAATTTGACCAGGAGGAGCATGTGCAATGAAGATACTGATTCTGGGTGTAAATGGTTTTATCGGAAACAGCCTCGTACAACGGATCCTGAGTACAACAGATTGGGAGATATACGGCATGGATCTGTCGGATTCGAAACTTTCCCATTCAATCAAGGAGCCCAGGTTCCACTTTATTGAAGGGGACATTTCGATTCAAAAGGAATGGGTTGAATACCACATAAAGAAATGTGACACGGTTTTACCCCTTGTAGCTATCGCCACACCGATGTCGTACGTCAAACAACCCCTAGCGGTGTTTGAGCTAGATTTTGAGGAGAATCTGAGAATCGTTCGTCTTTGTGTGAAATACGGCAAGCGGGTTATTTTCCCATCGACTTCGGAAGTTTACGGGATGAGCCGGGATCGAGACTTTTCAGAAGATTCGACCATGATGGTTTTGGGTCCCACCTGCAAACAGCGCTGGATTTATGCCTGTTCGAAACAGCTTCTCGATCGGGTAATCTGGGCTTATGGGATGGCCGGAGATCTCGATTTTACACTGATCCGTCCCTTCAATTGGATTGGCCCGCGTCTCGATGGCCTTTATTCAGCCAAGGAGGGAAGTTCCCGCGTTGTCACACAATTCATCATTAATCTGACACGGAACGAGCCGATCAAACTGGTGGACGGAGGTCATCAGACGCGGTGTTTTACCTATATTGAAGACGGCATCGACTGCCTGATGAAGATCATTGAGGACAGGGAAGGGGTGTGCAGGAAAGAGATCTTCAACATCGGAAATCCGCAAAATGAATGCAGCGTCCGAGAGCTGGCGGTAAAGCTTCAAACTCTGTATAAAGAACATCCGGAAGGGGCGCTTCACGGTCTTTCCAAGATTGTCGAGATTCCTTCTCTCACGTATTACGGCGAGGGATATCAGGACATTTTTTCCCGCAAACCCAATATCGAGAAAGCTCAAAGACTCCTGGGATGGGAGCCAAAAACCGATCTCGACGAGGCGCTGAAGCATACCCTGGATTTCTTCATTCAGGAGAGCAGGTCAAACGGGCTTACATCGCCATCCCACCAGTCGGATTGACCACCTGAAAATGTGACCTCATGCAGGATCGTATTATCGCTCTTAAAGTAGATGTTGACACGTATCAGGGAATGAAGATCGGTGTACCCACGCTGCTGGCCATTCTCAAAAGGTTCGATGTGCGGGCGACCTTCTTCCTCTCTTTTGGCCCTGATAACTCAGGCAAGGCGGTTTGGAATATTTTTAAAAAGAGGGGATTCCTATCAAAGATGATTCGGACTCGCGCGCCCGGTCTTTACGGATTTAAAACATTGTTCTATGGAACGCTTCTCCCGGCACCGCTCATCGCCCTGTCTTTTCCTGAAATTGTAAGAGAGATCGATCAGGCGGGACATGAAATCGGTGTCCATGCCTGGGATCATAGACTGTGGCAGGATCATCTGGACCAGCTCTCAACAGATGAGATCCGTGTTCAATTTGAAAAATCGTTTAGTGCATATAGAACAATAATTAGCAGAGACCCCAGAGCCACGGCCGCGCCGGCATGGTACTGTAATCGACATAGCCTCAAAGTGCAGGACGGTCTGGACCTGGATTATTGCAGCGATACTCGGGGAGAGCACCCTTTTAAACCAAGTCTCGGCGGAACCGTGTTTCAGACTATTCAAATACCTTCAAACCGGCCGTGTATCGAAGAGATCATCGGTCTGAATCGTTTCGACAGGGCAAACCTGGTTGAGTCACAGGTCGGTGGATTGAAACGGGAAAACCCAAATATCATTCCGATCCATGCGGAGATTGAGGGCGGTCTTTATCAGAGGGATTTTGCCCGGTTCCTTAG
>CAZSON010000151.1:0-7133 GCA_964608375.1 uncultured Desulfobacter sp.
AAAAAAACGATCAATACGGCGAACAGCAAAAAAAGCAAAGCCACCGGCCAAACAATTAACCTGCCGATCAGAAAGGAGCAAAGAAAGCTTAACCAGCTCACACCGACGATTCCTGTAACCAAACCACCGGCGAACCCTTCCTCCCATCTTAAGTCAGTGCCGAGCAGACAGATCGTGCCTGTCCCTAAAATAGCAGTTGATAACAAAAAAAAAGTCACAAAAATCATACCGATGGCTGCCCCGGGCATAACTTTTCAAAATGTTATGGTTCTTTTACTGATATTGATAAGAAAATGGGTTTTGGTTGAGCGTCATTGTTCATTTGGGGGAAAAAGCTATCCGTTCCGGCGGCGTAAAATGTCATCGATATTGGCGGTAATCGACGCCGTATTTTTTGGCCTTATACGAAAATTTTCGGACTGTCGTTTTAAGGAGTTTTACCGCCGTCGTAATATTGCCTTTTGCGTTTTTCAGCGCGTCAATTAACATCTCCTTTTCCATATTTTCAACGGCTTCTTCTATTGACATTGTGGGCAATGTATCTGATTCTGTACCGGTCTGAAGGGTCGGGGGGAGATGATAACTGTGAATGACCCTTTCCTGACATAACAGAACCGCTCTCTCTACACAGTTTTCGAGTTCTCTCACGTTGCCTGGCCAATGGTAATCCATGAGCATATCGATAGCCGGTGTGGAAAATCGTCGGATATCCTTGCCATTCTCTATCGCGCATTTTTCCAGAAAGTAGTCCGCTAAAAGGAGTATATCGGTTTTTCGTTCTCTGAGCGGCGGCAGGTAGATCGGAAAGACATTGAGGCGATAATACAGATCCTCCCGAAAGGTCCCCTTTTGAACAGATCGCTCAAGGTCCCGGTTGGTAGCAGCGACGATGCGCACATCCACACGGATTGTATTATGCCCCCCTACACGTTCCAACTCCTTTTCTTGAAGAACCCGAAGGAGATTTACCTGAATATCGAGGCTGACGGAACCAATTTCATCTAGTAGTATCGTCCCTTTGTGGGCCAACTCAAACTTACCCAATTTTTGTTTAACAGCGCCTGTGAACGCCCCTTTTTCATGCCCAAAGAGTTCACTCTCGATAAGGTTTGCGGGAAGTGCTACACAGTTTACCTTAATAAAAGGCCCTTTTGAACGAGGACTGTTGTAATGAAGAGAGTTGGCGATCAGTTCCTTGCCGGTTCCACTCTCTCCCCGAACCAGTACCGTGGCATTGCTTTTGGCAACCTGGGAAATCATTTGATAGACTTCGCGCATCTTGTTGCTGTTTCCAACGATGCTGTTGATTCGGTACTTGTTTCCCAATTCGTTTTTGAGCCTTCTGTTTTCTTCCTTTAGTTTCTCTTTTTCCAGACGAATCGTTTCCAGGTTGATTACATGTCTGGCAATCATGGTTGCGATCACGGATAAGAGTTTTTTACCCCTTTTTAGAGGGTACGAGGGATCAAAAGGTTTATCCACACTGAGCGATCCGATGACGTGGCTCCCCTTTTTTATCGGAACACATATAAAGGAAATTTCGTGGCTTTGTTGTGATTTTCTTGAAGCGGTCCGATTGAGAAAGTGGGGCTCTTCACTGATTTTGGGTATGGTAACCGCCTTTCCGGACTGGATGACCTGGCCGGTAATTCCTTCACCAAGCTTGTATTTTCCTTTTTCCATGGCAACTTTTGAAATACCGTGCGCGACTTCAATGCTGATTTCATCCCGCAGGGGGTTCAAAATTGATATGGCGCCGTGTACCATTTCCGTTGAATTGGAAAGAATATCTAAAACGGTATATAATGATCTTTTCAGCTGAAGATGTTCGTTGAGTGCTTTGCTGATCTCATATAAAAGGGTGGTTTCCTCTTTTTTATTCATCATGTAAACTTTCTGTTTCATGTTGTGGAGTATTGTGGTAGATTTAAATTTACATGGTTTTTCTCCAATCGGCAAACAAATTATCATAAACTGAGAAAAGCGATGAGGACTGTTTATGAACTCAAATCGTTTGGACGGCGAAAAACCTAAAGCCAATAAAAAACGTCAACAGACCTTTAATTTATTGGGCGCCCATTTCTCCATTGCAGGGGGGCTTGACCAGGCACTGTATAAAGCCGTTTCTTATCAGTGCAATGCACTTCAAATGTTTACCAAAAATGCAAATACCTGGAAAGAACGATATCTTACCCCAAGTGATATCGATCGCTTTGAAAAGGCGAAATCAGAAACCGGAGTAAGCCAAATCGCTTCGCACACCTCTTACCTGATTAACCTGGCTACAGATGAAAAGAAAAAGCATTTCCTCTCCCACAATGCGTTGAAACAGGAATTGATCAGATCTTCAACCCTTGGGATTCCTTATGTTGTACTGCACCCGGGGTTTTCCATGGGAAGCAGTGAAGCTTCCGGTATTCAACGGATTGCTGATAACATCAACGCAATATTCGCTGAAATTCCACATTCAAATACAAGGCTGCTGCTTGAAACCACTGCGGGTCAGGGGTCCGGCCTGGGGCATAGCTTTGAACAAATCCGATCAATGATCGATAGGATTGAAAATAAGAAAAGAATCGGGGTTTGTCTTGATACATGCCATATCTTTGCTGCAGGTTATGATATTCGGACAGAGGTGTCGTATAAAAAAACGATTCAACAGTTTGATGCAATCATCGGTCTGACAAATCTTTATTTCATTCATTTAAATGATGCTAAAAAAGAGCTTGGTACGAGAGTCGACCGGCATGAGCATATCGGGCTTGGGCTTATCGGAGCCGATGCATTTAAATATTTTATGAATGATAAACTGTTTATCCATATTCCAAAAGTCATCGAAACCCCGAAATTCAAGGAAGGAAAAGATATGGACACTATCAATCTGGAGCGGCTGAGAGGATTGGTGCACTAAGCCTTCCCGAAATAGTTGTCATTTTTTTCGATATGCAGCGCTCAATATCATGATAAAAATAGCCGGCCTGATCCTTCTTATTTATGTTTTTTACAGCGGCTTCTTATTTCTGATCCAGCGGAAGATCATGTTCCCCGGTTACATGATCGATTTGCCTCCAAAGGGCGAAGTAAATGTCCCGGGTATGGAAAAAATCTGGTTGAAAATCGGCGGCGAAAAAATTGAATCATGGTACCTGCAACCGATAACAAAACAGGGGGTTCAATCCGCGCCTGCGGTCATCTTTGCCCACGGCAATGGAGAATTAATCGACTTCTGGCCGAATGAACTCAACCGGTTTACCAATCTTGGCATCGGAGTATTGTTGGTGGAATATCCCGGGTACGGACGCTCAACCGGGCCACAATCTCAAAGCAGTATCACCGAAGCCTTCGTTACCGCGTATGATACGCTCTGCGCGCGAGCGGATGTGGAGGCGTCAAAAATAATTCTGGTGGGGCGTTCCCTTGGCGGCGGCGCAGTCTGCGCACTTGCGGCAAAGCGACCTGCCGCAGCCCTCATTTTAATGTCGACATTTACCAGTGCGCGATCGTTTGCAAAAAAATACCTGATACCCGGTTTCCTTGCCAGGGATCCATTCGATAACCTCTTCGTGGTCAGGTCTTTTTATGGTCCTGTTCTCATCATGCACGGGAAAAGGGACGAGGTAATTCCTTACAAGCATGGTCTGGCGCTCCACCGCGTAGCAAAAAACGGCAAAATGATCACGTATGATTCAGGGCATAATGATAGCCCCCCGGACTGGGACATGTTTATGCAGGATGTGGAATCGTTTCTGCGTGCCTCCGAAATCATTTAGCTGTCGGAGATTGAATGCTTCAAATACCGCTGAGCATCTCTATCTCCCATGGCCGCTGCTTGCTCAAAATCTGCCAAAGCCTTGCTTTTTTGTCCGGATAAAAGAAAAACCCTTCCCCGTCCATAATAGTAGAGTGCATTTTGGGAATCCAGCGAAATGGCCCTGTTGATCGAAGATATCGCATCATCATACTTGCCGATTTCTCCGTATGAGATGCCCTTTTGAAAATGAATATAACCGTTATTCGGGTTTAGCTCCAGGGCTTTCTGGAACTGTTTTAATGCAACTTTGTCATGACCATATGTTGCATTGTATACGCCTTTTTTGGTCCAGAATGTTACGTCTTTTTCCGGAATGCTGGCGGCTTGTTTTATGACCTGTTCTTTTTTAGGCGTTTTTCTTGCCGGCTTTTTTTTATCCGGTGCGTTGGCAACCGATTTTTTCTGCTGGTTAAGGGGCGTCATATTTTTAAAATACCGAATCAAAGTGTTGACATCCTCCGTTCGTATGGAAGAACGGCTATATGCACGGCCGTTCTTCATATCCAGTTGCATGGTAACCCTTCCCATCCGGGGTAACGCTGGATTGCGGCCCCTCATTTCGGGTATCATCGCGAGTATGGCTCCCAGGTAGCCGGTAATATCATAATCGATCGTTATGAGAGCACCTGCTGCCGGTTTTTTCCGGAGTTTTTTGGTTATCGCCATCAACTCTTTGATTCGTCGATCATCAGGCGCGGTCAATACGAGGTTTCCCACCGCTGCCATCCGCATGTCATATTTCAAAAGCCCTTTAAAGATGCCAATGTTCGACCTCTGCTTAATGCCGGGAAAAACCGGCAATTGGGTCCGAATACCGACAACGGTTTGACCATTTACAGTGCTGTTTGGGGTCCTGATAAATATCGGTTTTATTTCCTCACCCGACTGTGATTTCAGAATGTCCCTCATTCTCTGATTAAATTTCATCAACCATGGGATATAGACGGTTTCCAGAAAATCTTTCGATATTTCCGGATGTTTTAAAACATTTATCATTTCAAAGCGGATTCCGGTTTCTCCAAATGATATCCCGCCGGCCATTTCACCGGTAAATTGTTTAGCGATTTCAGCCAAACTGGAAAAATCGATCCCCATCTTCTCGTAAAACGGGCCAAAGGTGTTGTTGATCAGTTCAAAAACTCCATCCATATTGTAGCGGTGCGATCTGAAATTAATCTGAAGTTGCGGTTTGTATTCATCGAGAAGGGTGGTTTTGACATCCCTGGTAAACAGGGCGGCGAGTTCACTGCCGGCAATCGCTTTTGTTTCAAAAGCAGATGTAAACCTGATCTTATTAAAATCCAGCCCGATTGAAAAGCTTTCGAGCTGAGCGGCCGTATCGAGCATTTTCAAAATCAGTGACCGGATCTCCTGCGGATCCACAGGCAGATTGTTTTTATTCTGATCAAGCGGCAGATGCTCCAGTTGACCTAACATTGCGCTAATCTGTTCGTTCTTTTTCTGAATGATCTGACTGACTGCCGCTTCAACAGATAACGTTGTTTTCATTTTGGATTTTGAAGCCGAAACCATTGCTGTTTCGAGATCATTCGATTGAACGCTTTGGCCGGGGGGCAGGGTCAACATATAATAGTTAGGTCCGGCAGAGGCATTGAATGCATTCTGAAAATTCGGATTCGGATGTTGAAAAGGGATCAGCACGGCAATTTCGGGCTTTGGTTCTTTCAACATGGCCCCGATAATGATTAGACGATCCGGATCGATCCATTCTGTACCCTGAAGAAAACCCCTCAGCATGCCGCCAATCGATAGCGCCGGTTTGTTTGTGTAAGACCGGGCCAGATCATCGATCATGTTTAGGGTTTTAGCCAGGTGACCGATTTTCACAATAACGTCCAATGGCGCGTCCATCTTTTGTTTTGCCATCAGGAGCTGGGAACTTCCAAGAATCAAAACGCCTGCAAAGAGAATAATGAAAAATTTGATCCGAAAAGGTTTTATCTTCATCACAATTTCCTAGAGATGTTAAAGTGAAATTCTTAAAATGAAAGTACCTCTAACCTCTTCACTTTCTTTTCATCATACAATAATAAAAGTTCTAAAGAAAAGCAAAGGCGCGGAGTTACGCAAGGATGCTACTCAATGTTTATACTGATATGTTTTAGTTTCTCTTCCGCAAGTTTGGGAATTTCCACTTCAAGGATACCATCGGTAAATTTGGCCTTGATCTGGTCCGGCTTCACCGCAGATCGGAGCGTAAACGATCGGTGAAATGTTCCAAAGCATCGCTCTTTGCGATAATATTTTTCGTCATCAATTTCCGGATCAACGAACCGTTCTCCCTTTAGTGTTAAAATGGTGTCTTTTATTTCAACGGAAACATCTTCTTTTCGGACACCGGGCAACTCTGCCTTAAAGACAATGGCACCGCCCGCATCGTAAACATCCACCGCGGGCTCCCATGCGCACAAAGTGATATCATCATCTACTGTTTTGGTTTGGGAAAATGACTCGTCGAACAGTCGGTTAATCCGGTCCTGTAAAGCTGAAACGCCGCGAAATGGATCCCATCTTACAAGGGTCATATCATCACCCTCCAATTTTTTTCAATTGAAATAACGAACAGATTATAAAATCAGCCGGCCCTTTTGTACAATGACATATACCATAAAACTCAATAAAATAAAAATTAATCATATCTGAAACCTTGTCAAGCGACAAGAAAATCATTCTCAGCCCGCGTTGAAATCCGAGCAATTAAATAGTTCTCTTTACATCGATCGGTTATAATGGTATATATAATCGAACTATTAAGCTTAATAAACCTTGTGATTGCCCCAGTTGGTCTTAGGAGTTGAGGATGGATTATATCAAAATACGTTTTGGCGACGATCCTGATACTATTGAATCTAAATTCGAAAAAGCGATTGAGGACATATTTCGACCGCGCCCGGTCAGCCCGATGTTCATCTCTTCCGAATGTATGTGGAGTCCTCACATGGATATTTATGAAACTCCTGATGAGATTGTTATCCTGGCTGAAATTGCGGGTGTTAAGAAAGATGATCTGGACATTGAAATCAACAGTAAGGCGGTTAAAATTCATGGAAACCGCTATCAAATACCCCGTGTGAAGCACACCACCTATCGATTGGCAGAGATTCAGTACGGCAAATTTGAGCGTATTCTGTTTCTCCCAACCCCGATAGACACCGATAAGGTTTCAGCGTCTTTTTTAGACGGTTTTCTCCAGATACGGCTCCTCAAAATGATGATGGATGTAACTCACAAGATTCCCATTGTAGATGGATAGTGATTCTGACCGTAATTTGACAGTCTCGTAAAAAGTCATTTGCGAACG
>CAZSON010000152.1:0-7043 GCA_964608375.1 uncultured Desulfobacter sp.
GTTTATTGACTTGCATATAACAAACGGCATCGATATTGATGACAAAATCCGCATTTGCGGCACGCATTAGTTTTATTTATTTTTTTCAATTACTACCATAACTTTTTGAGATGTTACGGAAAGTAAGGTTAAGTATCTGATAAAAATTGATATTTAGGCAATAAGAAGGCTTAAAACAGGGCAATAATGGCCTTTTTAGCCTGAAAATGAGCGGAATAGGGAGACGCGTTTGCCAAGAGCGAAAAATCATTACATTTTATCAAATTTATCTTGACTTTTTTAAAAAAATTTTTAAACATCAAACAAATTGTATATGCTTAGAACTTATCTACGGCCTCAGCGTCGGGGGAAACTATGCCGTTTGATTTCGCTTTGAGGTCGGCCTATCCAAAAGAGATCATAGAGATGGTTGCTGTTTGAGGGGGAAGACATTGCCAAAACAACCCAGTCGCCTATCTAAACAAAAGAAAAAATCTTCAAAGGAGGCGTTTTTATTGGAGTCCCTCAAGACCGTTGTTGATGGAATCGCAGGGACATTCGGTCCCCGGTGTGAAGTGGTACTTCACGATCTCAGCACCCTGGACCATTCCATTATAAAGATAGCCAATGGACATGTCACCGGAAGGACGATTGGGGGGTCAATCACCGATCAGGGCCTGAGACAGCTAAGAAGCGATGACAAAAAGAACCTCGTGCTCAACTATCGATCTGTGCGAAATGATGGCAGACCCTTAAAAAATAGTACCCTCATATTCCGCAATGATACCGGAGTGCCGATAGCAGCCATTTGCATAAACTTTGATGTTACCGATATCCTGGCATTTAACGCCCTGGTTCAGGACGTATTCGGTGTTTCGGAGGAGCCCCAGGGGGATGACGTGAGTGAAACCTTTGAAGGCGATGTCGTTTCCACTTTGGAGAAAATGGCCGTTAAGGCGATTCATGGAATTGGCAAGCCTTTGCCAACTATCTCAAAAGAGGAAAGACTTCAGATAGTAAGAGAATTGGATGGCCAGGGGTTCTTCTTGATCAAAGGGGCCGTAAAAATATTGGCTGAAAAGCTGAAAATTTCAAAGTTCACTATCTATAATTACCTTGATCAAGTAAAGAATCAAGTCACCGTACAGATGAATCAAGAAAAAGGGAGGTGAAAAAGAACAAAACATTTTCTGCTTTCAAGAAGGATGGCCAATAACGATCCTTATGCTTCCGGGGATGAACAACTGGACCGATCTGCGTATAAGGAGCCTTTTGGTGCATTTATAATTGCATCATTGATTTAATCGCTGAAAAGGAGGTGTACGATGAAAAGTAGTGTTTTTTTTAGATTGTGTGTATTAACGATTGGCCTCTTGGGGCTTTTGGTGGGTCCGAACCTCTCACATGCAACAACGGTAACCCTAAAACTTGCCCATGTTGCGCCCCCCAATACCACCTATGATAATGCTGCTCTCAAGCTTGCTGAGCGGGTGGCCTATCACACAGGAGGAAAGGTCAAAATAAAGGTTTACGGTTCAGCCCAATTTGGTGGCGTTCGCCAGCAGTTCGCCCAGGTTAAGGCCGGGGCGATAGATATGGTCCTTTCGGACTATTTCGCGGGTGCCATAGTGGAACCTAAACCTAAAAATTTCTTTGTAACGTTGACTCCCTATCTTTTTGATTCAATGGCGCACTTTCACCGATTCCTCAAGTCTGACATTTTCCGCCGGATGATGGAGCGAGTTGAAAGCGGTGGAAACATGAAATTCACGGGTTTTCTCGGAAATCGATCTCCTCGAATGTTGACCACCTCAAATAGAAAGGTCATCACACCGGAGGATTGCAAGGGTCTCAAGCTGCGCGTGCCACCCGTGCCTATTTACGTGGAAATGTGGAAACAATGGGGGGCAACCCCAACACCAGTACCGGCAAAAGATATATATACCGCTTTGAAATCAGGGTTGGTGGACGGACAGGACCAGACCATATTGGCGATCTGGGATGCCAAGTACTATGAAGTTCAAAAATATGCCATGACCTTGGACCATGTGCTGAATGGCATGGGTGCTTGGCTGAATCGAGACAGGTGGAATTCCTTTAGTGAGGAGACTCGGGCAGCCATCTTAAAGTCTTCTGAAGAGACCGCCAATTTCATGAACGAAGAAGTGAATAGACTAACACCTCAAGCAGAAAAAGGGCTTCAGGAAAAAGGCATTATCATGGTTAAGCCGGACATAGAAGCCTTCAGAGTAATCGGCCAAAAGTGGCCAAAGGCACTTGAAGGTAAAGTGTGGGAGCAGGGTCTATATGATAAAATACGGGCTCTGAAATAGCGAAGCGCCGTCGCCGCGCTTTGTATCGCGTCAAAACGGGAATCCGGTCGATTTCATAAATTTGTTTATAGCGGGAAAGGGATGAAATAAAACGTTGATTGGGTTGCATTCTCTTATCGACTTTCTGCTATTGCGATTTGTTGGTCTTTCGTTGATAGCCGTGGTCGCTATCTGCTTCATGCAGGTGGCAGCTCGATACGCTTTTAATGCGTCTTTTTCATGGGCGGAAGAGATCAGCATCACCATTCTGTTGTGGGCTGTTTGGGGCGGGGCATGCCTGGCTGTGAAGTCAAATAGCCATTTACGCGTTGTTTTCCTCGAGAACAAGGTTCAGCCCCGGACGAAGCTGATTCTCCGTATCGGGTTGAACTCCCTTTTCGTTCTGTTTTTGGGAGTCATTGCCTATGCCAGCAAAGCGGTAGTCAACGCCAACGAAAACATAACACTAATGAGTCTTCCTATCTCTGTGAATGTGATGTATTGGAGCACTCCTAGTGGCTGTCTCTTGATGATCTACTACTGTTTGCGGTCACTGCGCTGCGACTGGGCAGAGCTGAACAATCTGAATGGAAGAGAGGGGTAGCGGGTGGAATTTTTTCAACTCGGTGTGCTTCTTGCCCCCATGTTTATTCTCATGTGCCTGGGTATGCCCATTTTCGTGAGCATGGGTCTTACGTGCCTGATATACGCCATCTTCTTTGATGTGCCCCTCATGGTCCTTGCTCAATCCTTTGTAAGAGGGTTGGGAAGCTATGATTTTCTAGCCTTACCCTTTTTCTTTCTGGCCGGTCATCTTATGAATTTGGGAGGAATGACCACACGGCTTCTTGAATTCTCTTCCGCCCTGATCGGCCATATAAGGGGAGGGCTCTCCCACGTAAACATCGTTGCTTCGATGGTCTTTTCCGGCGTGTCCGGTTCAGCCTTGGCCGACACATCGGCAATCGGTTCTGTTCTTATACCCGCAATGAAAAAGGCAGGATATCCGGCCGGGTATGCGGCCGCTGTGACGGCCGCATCTTCGTCAATTGGGCCCATCATCCCCCCGAGCATTCCCCTTGTCATTTATGGTTTGCTGAGTGGCAGTTCAATTGGTAAGCTTTTTTTGGCAGGGACTTTTCCCGGCATAATAATGGGCCTCTACCTGCTGATCGCCTCTTTCATCATTAGCCAACGTCGACGCTATCCTGCCAACCCAAGGGCGGACTTGCGACGACTGTTCAATAAATCGAGAGACGCTCTGGCGGCCTTTGTTATGCCGCTTATCATCATTGGAGGGATATCCACAGGAATCGTTACACCAACGGAGTCAGGGGTCATGGCTGCAGCCTATGGACTGATCATTGGTTTGTTTTTTTACAAAGAGATCCGGCCCAGAGACCTGCTATCTATTTTCTCGCGCTCCATGCTCGAATCTTCGATAGTCTTAATGATTGTGGCCGTCTCAGGGCTTTTCGCGTGGATTATTGCGAACATGGGACTGGGTGAAGCCCTGGTGCGGCTGTTTGTCTCTATTTCAAGCAACAAATGGATTATCCTGATTGTTTTGAATATCTTCTTCATCATCTGGGGTACGGTGCTGGATCCCTTGACGGCCATGTTTATTCTGATTCCCATCTTTCTGCCGCTCGTTCAGGAGGTAGGAATCGATCTGATCCACTTCGGTGTGGTGATTGTGATTAATCTTGGGATCGGTTTGGTGACGCCGCCGGTGGGAGCCGTTCTTTTCTTATCCACAGCCATCGCCAAAGCGGATTATGAGAATGTCGTCAAGGAGATTATCCCTTATCTGATAGCCCTCATAATGGTTCTGGTAACCTGCACGTCTCTTCCGGGTCTTGTATTGTGGCTACCCAATCTGTTCATAAAATGATCTTATGCGTTAGTATTCAGAAACTTTTTAACCAAAAAAAACACAATTATTCCAATGTTAATGGAATAAAGCGCTATGAGGAAGGAAAATGATTGTATTCACAAATGGCAGAATCCTGGATGGAAAAGGCGGTAGCTTAGAAAGCGGATCGGTTTTTGTAGAAGAACAAAGGATCCTCAGGGTTAGTCCCGAGCCCGACGCCGATATCCCCAAAGGGTCCCAAAGCATAAATATTAGCGGCAAGACGCTCCTACCCGGCCTGATTGATTGCCATGTCCATTTGTGTCTAGATGGATCTGCGGATCCAATTCAGCCCCTTTTAAGCGATAATGATGCCCTTTTATCTATTAAAGTAGCCGCACGCGCCCGCAGGACGTTGGAAGCAGGTTTTACCACTGTCAGGGATATGGGGGGAAAGAATTATGTTGAAATTGCTGTCAGAGACGCCATCCGGAATGGGTTGACAGATGGACCGCGGATTGTGAGTTCGGGCAGGCCTATCTGCATGACCGGTGGCCATGGGTGGCAATTTGGTCGGGAAGCCGATGGAACCGATGAAATAAGGCAGGCAACAAGGGAGCAGCTAAAGGCAGGTGCGAACGTGATCAAGCTTATGGCCACCGGCGGTGTCATCACGCCGGGTGTCAAGCCGGTTGCTACCCAACTCTCCCTTGAGGAGATCAGGGCGGGGGTTGTTGAAGCCCACAAAGCTGGACGAAAAACAGCCGCCCATGCCCAGGGGCTGGGCGGAATCAAAAATGCCCTGATGGCCGGCATCGATTCCATTGAGCACGGCATCTATATAGATGAAGAGATGATTGGCTTGATGAAGGAGAGGGGAACATTTTTGGTTCCGACCTTTTCAGTTCCCTATTTTATCCAAAAATATGGTAAGGCCGCCGGTATTCCCGACTATATCGTGGAGAAAAACGAGGAGGTAACTGAAATCCATCTGAAAAATATGAAAAAGGCGCTAACGCAAGGCGTGTTGATGGCTCTGGGAACAGACGCGGGGACACCTTTTAATCCACACGGTGAAAATGCCATAGAGCTAGCAAAACTTGTAGAGCTTGGAATGACACCCATGAAAGCTATCGTGGCGGCCTGTGGTTTGGCATCCGACCTGCTTGGCATGAGTGAGCATATCGGGAGTATTGAACCGGGCAAAAAAGCCGACCTCCTGGTTCTGGATGGCAATCCCCTTGAGGACATCACCCTGTTTCAGAATCGGGAGAAGATCTGCCATGTGATGAAGGACGGCCAATTTATTCGTCTCCCGCGTCACGAATGACCTGATCTCCATAAAGCACCATCAAACAATCATGATAGGAATCCGGTGGGGCATGCTCTTATTTACAAATTTTAATGGCCGTAGAAATTTTGTCTTGGGGACCTTAATCTAAATATGTTAGGAGGGTTAAAGCGATGGAAAAAAGAGAGATTAACGTGCAAGGATTACCGAAGGGAGGACCTTACTCCCATGCCGTGGAGGCCGGCGGTTTTATTTTTGTGTCCGGAATGGTGCCTGTTGATCCTGAAAAGGGTAAACCTATTCAGGATGATTTTGAGGCCGCCAGTCATTTGGTCCTGAACAACATAAAGCGAATTCTCGAAAGCGAGGGCTCAGGCCTTCACAATGTGGTTAAGGTTACCATCTACCTGAAGCGTATGAGCGATTTTCAAAACATGAATGCAATTTATGGCCGTTTTTTCGCCGAAAGCAAACCCGCCCGTACCACCGTACCGGCCCCAGAGCTGCCTTTCCCGCTTGAGATCGAAGTGGTGGCTTTGAAATAAGGGAAGGAAGGAAGGAGATTAAAATGAGTATTCCTCTGTGGATGTTCTTGGTTGCGCTTATATGGGCGAGCGTTGTAACGGTTTTTTGTTTCATCCGCAATCCCCTCCCGTTTCCTGATCGTGGGCACAGATGTTTTGCTGTGCCGACCGAGAATGCTGCCAAGGTTGTTGTAGCGATTCTCGATAAAATCGCTGGACTTCCGGAGCGTTTTAGCTTCGATCCTGGGCCTACACATCAAACCTTGCTATGGGACAACACCACGGTTATTATCTACTACGACCAAGTCATTCATGAGCAGGGCATTGCTCAAAATGGCCTCTCGGTGGTGGTGCGTAATCCCAGGGCGAGTGCATTAGAGGCGGCAAACATATTAAAGAAAAAGGGATTTACGGCAAACCTCATGAGCGATATTATGCCGGAAGTCGGGGATAACAAATTCATGCTACTCTCAAGCGATGCTTTCGATGGATGGGTTTTGGCGTTTCGTCGGCATATCCTTGCTATGGGGAAGCCACCGAATCAAAGAAAGTTAACCCCGTAGAATCAGCTCTTGATGGTAAAGCGAAAACAGTAATCAAAAACGAGGATTTCTCTTTTGAATTTACTATGGAGCTTTCTGGATCTTGGGAGGGCAATTTTGCTAATCGCTCGATTTCTTTTAACATGATTCCTTTTTTATTTGCTTGAGGATTTTTCTATTAAGAGAGAGATGCTGAAAATTGTCAATGAATTTCACGAAGAAAAGAGCGTTGTTGCTTTGTTGATAAATAGGTACAAAAGTGATATTGTATACCCATGCCCCCAATATCCGCCGTCGAGAATTTTTTCAAAGAAGCTTTAAAAGAAGATCCTGACGCCGTCGACAACAAAATTCAAAGTCTTACAAAGGTATCGCAAAAAAAACCAGGGCCCGATTTTAAAGCGCGCCAACTCCTTTTTCGCCCAGCTGACACTGGGCTCTTTTGAGGGGATTCGGGCCGAGTTTGACCATAAGGGCCAACCGGTCCTTGTCGGTGTGCGATCAGATGGCAAAGAGATTGTGACTGAGGCCGGTATGAAT
>CAZSON010000153.1:0-7021 GCA_964608375.1 uncultured Desulfobacter sp.
CTCTCTCTCTCTCTCTCTCTCTCTCTACACACCCCTTTTCCTTTAGGAAAAGTTTATTTAAAACCTGCGAAAATGCCCTGCTACGCCATAAGGATGCCGGAACATTTTTTTTATATAACAGTTCGTCCGATCCCCGTTTCACCGAAAACGGGTCCACCACGCTTCGCTCCTACAAGGTTAATGGTACAATCGTTCAGCGGTTTAAAGATTTTGCTTGCCAATGGTCAATGATCAATCCAAAAGGGGAACCATCAAAATGCCAAAGAAAAAAGAGGTAAATAAAGCCGGAAAAAGAGTCGTACAAAAAAAAGCGGTTGAATTTCCGATCGTCGGCATCGGCGCGTCAGCCGGCGGGCTGGAGGCCCTTGAAGCCTTCTTTTCACATTTACCCCGTGCGACCAACATTGCCTTTGTGGTCATCCAACACCTCAGTCCCAAGCACAAAAGCATCATGGGCTCGCTGCTTTCGAAATCGACCCAAATGCGGATCATCGCAATCGAGGATGGTATGAAAATTGAACCAGACCGCGTCTATCTCAACCCGGCCGACAAAAATGTGGTCATCCTAAACGGGAGACTTCAGTTGATGACCCCTGTAAAGAGCCACAGCATCAATCTGCCGATTGATTGCTTTTTCAAATCGATGGCCGAAGATCTGGGCGAAAAGGCTGTCTGCATTATCCTCTCCGGCACGGCAACCGACGGTACTTTGGGCTTAAAAGCGGTCAAAGGGGAAGGCGGCATCGCCATGGTTCAGGACCCGGATTCGGCCAAGTACGACGGGATGCCCCGCAGTGCCATCGCCACCGGGATCGTCGATTTTATCGAACCGGTTGAAAAGCTTCCGGGTAAATTGATCAAATACGTGAAGGCCCCTTATATCCGGGCCCCTATGAAAGTAAGATCTGTCGACGGTCAGCTCGCAGATCATGTTCAGAAAATCTTTGTCCTGATCCGGTCCGCCACGGGGCATGATCTTTCCCACTACAAGCAGACCACCATCCGCCGACGGATCGAGCGGCGCATGGCCGTGCACCAGATCGACAGGTTGCCAAATTATGTCAAATTTCTCCAGACCACCCCGGCTGAAATCGATATCCTCTTCAAAGACATGCTCATCGGGGTGACCGGTTTTTTCAGAGATCCAGAGGCATTCAGGATTTTAAGCGAAAAGGCGCTTCCTGACCTGCTAAAGGGCAGAAAACCAGATTCCACCTTCCGCATCTGGATCGTCGGCTGCGCCACCGGTGAAGAGGCCTACTCAATCGCCATTATGTTTTCAGAAGTCATGGCCCGGTTGAAGCAACATTTTAATCTGCAGATTTTTGCCAGTGACATAGACGCCGGGGCCATAGAGCATGCCCGCATCGGTATTTATCCGGACAGTATTGCCGCCGATGTGTCACATGATAGACTCAATCAGTTTTTTATAAAAGAGGACAATACCTACAGGGTAAAAAAACAGATCCGGGATATGATCGTCTTTGCGGTTCAAAACGTCATCAATGACCCGCCCTTTTCAAAAATTGACCTGGTGTGCTGCCGGAATTTGCTGATTTACATGGATTCACCGCTGCAAAAAAAGGTCCTGCCCCTGTTACATTATACCCTGAACCCGCAGGGGGTCCTCTTTCTGGGCTCATCGGAGAGTATAGGGGACTTTACCGACCTTTTCCAGTCGCTTGACAGCAAATGGAAGATCTTTAAAAGTAAAGATTTTTTTATCGAAAAAGCGGCCGATTACGCGAACATACCGTTTTATCAAAAAATTCAAGCTGAGGGCGACAGGCAAACCAGGGATCTCACAGAGAATGACATCCACAATGCGGCTGAACGGGTCATTCTTGAGCATTTTGCACCACCCGGTGTTTTGATTAATGAAAAATACGAGGTTGTTCATTTTATGGGCAAAACCGACCGGTATTTGGAGACGCCTGTCGGCAAAGCCAGTTTTAATCTGCTTAAAATGGTTCGTGAAGGGCTGAGACTCAAATTGGGTACGGCGCTTCATAAAGCGGTGAGACAAAAAAAGACCGTCTTATATGATGGCCTGCGATTCAAATTCAACGATAAGATTCGAACCGTTGATCTGACCGTCCAGCCGCTGACTGAAAGAGCCCACGACCAGAATTTTATGCTGGTCATGTTTGATGATAAAACACCGATTGTAAAACCGGTTCAAAAGAAAGGCAAAAAGGCAATAGTAGCTGAAGCCGATCCGGTGCTCAGCAGCCTTGAGCGTGAGCTGGAATCGACCAAAGAGCGTCTTCAGACAACCATTGAAGAGATGGAAACCTCCAATGAAGAGCTCAAATCGACCAACGAGGAGCTGCAGTCGGTCAATGAGGAGCTGCAGAGCACCAACGAGGAGCTTGAAACATCAAAAGAGGAACTTCAATCCACCAATGAGGAACTGGTGACCGTCAACACGGAGCTCCAAAACAAAGTGGATGAACTGTCTCGGGCCAACAATGACATCAATAATCTTCTGGCCAGCACAGAAATTGCAACCATCTTTTTAGACACCGACCTCTTCATAAAGCGTTTTACCCCTGCAATGACCAAAGTCTTTAATCTGATCCAGACGGATATCGGCCGATCCATCGGCGATATCACTTCAAAAATCAAATTTAATAACCTAAAAAGAAATGCAAAAGAAGTCCTCAAAACATTGATTCAAAAAGAGATAGAGGTAGAAGATGATCAAGGTAACTGGTTCGTTATGCGTATCTCTCCATATCGGACAACAGAAAATGTGATTGACGGGGTAGTCATGACCTTTGTGGACATTACGAAAACTAAACTTACGGAGATAGCATTGCTTGAGTCGGAAGATCGGTTCAAATCTATTTTCGAGCAAACATCAGAATCAATAGTGCTCATTGATCCAGAAACCGGTGTGTTTCTTGAATTCAACGAAAGGGCGCACGAAGACCTCGGTTATACACATGGGGAATTCGAAAAGCTCAAAGTATTCGACCTTGAGGCAAAGAAGTCTGCTGGTAAGGTTTCAAAGTACTTCCAGAAGGTTCTCGTTGATGGTTTCGACGTCTTTGAAACGAAACAGAAGACAAAGGGTGGAGAGATACTCAATACCCAGGTTAGTTCCAAGACTGTGTCCATCAGGGGGAAAAAATTCATTCAGAGTATATGGTGGAGATATTGATGTGGCATTTGGCAGCCGCAATAAGAAAGGCTCGTTAATGTCCATGATCCATGTTACCGAATACAGGGTAAAAAATGAATTTTGAACAACTTCAGAAGGAAATTGCCAAACAAAAGCAGACAGAGCAGCAACCGCGGGTGAGCGAGATGCTATTAAAAATGGCCATAAAGACCTCACCCTTAGGCATTGTGGTGGCTCATATCGATAGAGACTTAAAATACACATGGATCTATAAGGCACATTCCGACTTCAAATCTGAAGATGTGTTGGGAAAGCGAGATGATGAAATAACTAAAAATGAGGGAACGATTCGGTTGCGTGAATTGAAGCGAAGGGTGATTGAGAGTGGTGTTGGAGAACAAGACATCATTACATTTCCGGTTTCTGACGGGCCTCTTATCTATAAAATATCTGCCCAACCGTTGTTTGATGATTCTGGACGTCTTATTGGGGCCTCCACTGTATCTGTGGATATTACTGAACAAATCGAGCGGATGCAAAATCTGTCAACTGAACTTCAGGATGCCCAGGAGCAACTGATCCGGGAGGAGAAACTAATAGCATTGGGGAAATTGGCCGGCCTTTTGGGCCACGAAATAAAGACGCCTATGAGTGTCATTAAACATTCATTTGAGTTTCTAAGAATACAACTCGATCGAGGCGCGGACGTAAAGATAAGAAAACATTTGAATATTGTACATGAAAAACTGGACACCATAGATAAAACCATTGATGACATACTTGACTTTGCCCGGACAAAGGATCTCCATTCAATCGAAATTGATCCGGAAAAGCTTGTTGAAGACACCTTGAGGGACATACCTGTACCCGCCAACATAAAAATAGCGCATGACTTTAGAAGCGGATTACCCCACGTAACTGTTGATGAGACACAAATTCAGCGGGCCTTCCATAACATTATTTCAAACGCGATTGACGCAATGGATGAAGGCGGGACATTGACCGTTAGCACCAATAAACAGATTGACGATAACGCGGGACATGAATTCGTGACGATTGCTTTCCAGGACACGGGTGAGGGCATCTCCCCGGATCAAGTAGAAAAGGTCTTTGAACCGCTTTTCAGCACTAAGGTGAAGGGAACAGGTCTTGGGTTGGTGGCCTGTGAAAATGTCATTCATGCTCATGGTGGGAGCATAGAAGTTTCGAGTGAACAGGGGAAAGGAAGTACATTTATTGTCAGGTTGCCGGTTAAGGAGAACTAAAATATGGAAAAAAAGTCTAAAATCCTGATTGTGGACGATAATCCTGATACGCTCACAGTGTTTACTGATTTGTTAATCGAACATGGATATGACGTTGTAACTGCCGCTAATGGCGTGGAAGGATTAAAAATGGCGGCAGAAGAAAGACCCGATTTGGCTCTTGTCGATACACGGTTGCCGAAAATGGACGGGTATGAAGTATGCCGGCAGATCAAGGAGATGAAAGGGTTGGATGTCAAGGTTATCATGTTCACGGCCTATGGAGATGCCGTCAATGTCGTCAAAGCCAGGGAAGTAGGCTCGGACGATTTTTTGGCGAAGACTGAGGAATTTTCCAACATACATCGGGTGATCGAGGTACTTCTAGATGAAAAAAGATAAGGATATTTCCGAAAATAAAGATCTGCGAACAAGGGCTGAGGCTAAGCTGGACAGAAGTGCATCAGTTGAAGATTTATCAAAGATGTCTCCTGAAGAGACCCTGCGGTTGGTCCATGAGCTTCAGGTGCACCAGCTTGAATTGGAGATTCAAAATGAAGAACTGCGGCGGGCGCATTTGGAACTAGAAGAATCGCGCAACAGGTATTCTGATTTATACGACTTTGCACCGATCGGGTACATAACTGTTTCAGCAAAGGGAATAATCCAAGAGGCCAACCTTACCATCTGTTCCATGCTGGGTGTGGAAAGAGGTTCTTTGGTCAAAAAACCGTTCACAAGGTTTATTACATCGGAAACACAAGATATTTTTTATCTTCACCGTCAGAAACTATTTGGAACAAAAACCAAGCAGACCTGCGAACTGAAGCTGTTGAAAAAAGACGGCCTCCCATTTGATGCCCAGCTCGAATGCATTGTAATCGTGGATGAAAGAGGAAACATCACCCAAATCCTGACAGCGATCACCGATATTGGGGATCGAAAGCAAATGGAAAAAGAAAAAGAAGAGCTTGAAGCAAAGCTCCGTCAATCCCAGAAGATGGAGGCGATCGGTACGTTGGCCGGTGGCATCTGCCATGATTTTAACAACCTGCTGATGGGCATCCAGGGGCATACTTCTTTGGCCTTGGTGGGTACGGCATCTTCTCATCCCCACTATAAACACCTCAAGGGGATAGAGGACCATGTCGAAAGTGCAGCGGATCTGACAAAGGAGCTGCTCGGATTTGCCCGTGGGGGGAAGTACATGCTAAAACCGACCGACCTGAATGAAATTGTTAAGAAAAGCGTGGCTATGTTTGGCCGAACCAAAAAGGAGATCAGGATCCACATAAAATCTCAAAAAAAGATCTGGACCGTGGAGGTGGATCAGGGGCAGATTGAGCAAGTATTGCTGAATCTTTATGTCAATGCCGGGCAGGCGATGTCCGGAAGCGGTGACATATACATAGAGACCGACAATGTGACATTGGATGAATATTTTACCAAACCGTACGGGGAGAAACCCGGCAGATATGTGAAGGTGTCCGTTACAGACACAGGGGTGGGAATGGATGAAACCACCCAAAAAAGGGTATTTGATCCCTTTTTTACAACCAAAGAGATGAGCAGGGGCACTGGAATGGGGCTGGCCTCGGCATTTGGAATCATGAAAAGCCATGCCGGTATCATTACGGTGTATAGCCAAAAGGGTAAAGGCGCTACATTTAACATTTACCTGCCTGTTACAGACGCGGAGCGCATGGAACAAATTGCAGGGAAGGAAAAAAGCTTCTCTGAAATTCTCCGGGGAACGGAAACCATACTTCTGATAGATGACGAGGAAACGGTTTTAGCGGTTGGAAAAGATTTACTCGAAGTTTTGGGTTATACGGTATTGGCTGCTGGAAGCGGCAGAGAAGGCCTTAAAATCTATAAGAACAACCAAACCGAGATTAACCTGGTTTTACTGGATATGATCATGCCTGACATGGACGGCAGTGCGACCTATGACAGGCTGAAAGAGTTCAACCCGGATATCAAAGTCCTTCTTTCCAGTGGTTACAGTATCAACAGCCCTGCCAAAGCAATCCTGGCTAAAGGTTGCGACGGCTTTATCCAGAAACCTTTCGGTTTGATCGATCTATCTCACAAATTGAGAGAGATTCTGGATATGAGATAGTTTCATAATTTGTTTTTAAAGAGATGAGAATACACCATGAAAGAGAAAATGTCTGAAACAAAACAATTTAAAGGGCTACGGGAACGGGCGGAGTCATTTCTGCGTAAAACAGGCCCGGCTGTCAAAAATATGCCGGCTGATAATGTCCGGCATCTGGTTGAGGATCTTGGTAATCACCAGGTGGAACTGGAAATACAGAATGAAGACCTCCGCCGGTCCCAACTTGAGCTTATAGCTGCACGAGACAAATATGCTGATCTATATGACTTTTCCCCGGTCGGTTATTTTACAATCAGTGAGAAGGGAATGGTTTCGGCAGCCAACCTCACCGGGGCAGCCATGCTGGGTGTGGAGAGAAACTCCTTAATTGGAAAACCCTTTTCCCGGTTCATAAAAAAGGATTCTCAGACGGAGTACTACCTTCATTACAATCTACTGTTTGATAAAAAGACCAAACAGACCTGCATACTCCAGTTCCTGTAAAAGACTATATGGGCAATGGTGAGCGTGTTCTGGTTGTTGATGATG
>CAZSON010000154.1:0-6937 GCA_964608375.1 uncultured Desulfobacter sp.
CGCATCATGTCGCTTTGTTTGACCGAAAACCAAGTCCGAAAACGTCTTGCCTAAAATATCGAAAGCCGTCAATATAGGGTTTCGATAATAAACAGTAGAACCCCGCTTCAAAACATGGATGGGAGGAGATTTTGGCCGGATTCCAAGATGCCACGACCAGGAGGAAACTGACATGATATTGAAAAAACGCATTTGCGAAAGAGCGCTGTTGGCAAAAGATCCGCGATTTGACGGCCTGTTTTTCATCGGTGTTTTGAGTACCGGCATCTATTGCCGGCCGATCTGTTCAGCACGTTCGGCCAAGCCGGAGAACATTGTTTACTTTCCAACAGCGGCTGCGGCTGCGGAAGCCGGGTTGCGCCCATGTTTACGATGCCGTCCTGAAACATCACCGGGCAGTCCGGCCTGGAACGGTACCTCGGCTACGGTTTCCCGGGCCATGCTGCTGATCCGTCAAGGCGCCTTGAATGAAGGCAACCTTGAGAATCTGGCCTTGAAACTGGGGGTGGGCGACCGCCATTTACGGCGGTTGTTTCAAACCCACGTCGGCGTATCGCCTATAGCTTTGGCAACCACTCAAAAAATCTTGTTTGCAAAAAAACTCCTCAACGAAACCCAACTGCCTATTTCTCAAATCGCTTTTGCATCCGGTTTCGGTAGTATCCGACGATTCAACGCCGCTTTCAAAAAAATTTATGGTAAGACACCGTCGGTTTTTCGCCATCCGATCAAAAGCAACAGGATCGGGGAGAAGGCGCTTTTTCGGTGTAAGCTGACGCTGTCCTACCGCCCGCCTTTTGATTGGCAAGGCATGCTCAATTTTTTTCAATCACGGACCATCCCCGGCGTTGAATTCGTCGAAAATGGTGTTTACCATCGCACCATCGGAATAAACGAGACCACCGGCATGATTTCCGTAGCCCATGCCGACAAAAATAATGCCTTGCTACTGACAACCGCCTTGTCGGACAGCCGCGACTTGATGCCCCTGGTGGAGCGGGTGCGCCGCATGTTCGACCTGGATGCAAATATGACGGCCATCCATAAAGTCTTTGCCGCAGACCCGGTGTTGAAAGAAGTCGTTCGCAAGCTGCCCGGCCTTAGATTGCCCGGCGCCTGGGATCCATTTGAAGTCGCCGTCAGGGCTGTGGTAGGTCAGCAGATCTCCGTTAAAGGCGCCCGTACCGTCATCGGCAGGATCGCTGCAAAGGCTGGATCGCAATTTGAATCCGCTGACCAACCGGGGCTGACCCGTTTTTTCCCAACCGCCCGGGAGTTGAGCACATCCGAACTGGGACCGATCGGCTTGCCTGCAAAGAGAGTGGAGACAATCAAGGTACTTTCCCGGGCCGTGGCGTGTGAAGAGATATCTTTGTTTGTGAAAGGGTCCCTGGAAAACTTTATCAAACAGCTGACCCGGATTCCCGGCATCGGGGACTGGACAGCCCAATATATCGCCATGCGGGCGTTGTACGAACCGGACGCTTTTCCGGCTTCTGACCTTGGCATCGTCAAGGCCTTGCAGCAGGGAGATAAGCGACCATCTCTGAAGCAAATATTGGAAAGATCCGAAAAATGGCGGCCTTGGAGGGCTTATGCCGCCATCTACCTATGGCACCTCTAAGGGAGAACACATCATGTACTATGACTTTTTTGAAACAGGACTAATCGGTACCCTGACCCTTGCCGGTGATGAAACCGGTCTGAGACACATCAAATTTGAAAAAGAAAAAAAACCGACCATCATCCGAGACGTCTGGAAGAAAAAACCGGATTTCTTTGCGCCGCTCAAAGCGCAGCTGCGGGCCTATTTCAAGCGTGAATTAAAACACTTCGATATTCCCCTGGCCCCTGTGGGCACGCCCTTCCAGCTCAAGGTCTGGCAGGCATTGCGCAGCATTCCTTACGGTGAACTTGTGAGCTACAAATCCATTGCAAAAGCCATCGGCAACCCCAAAGCCGTCCGAGCCGTGGGCGGCGCTAACGGCAAGAACCCCATTCCGATCATTGTTCCCTGTCACCGGGTCATCGGCAGCGATGGCTCCTTGACCGGTTTCGGTGGCGGCTTGCAGACCAAGAAGCGACTCATCGACCTGGAACGTTCCTGGTTATAAATGGTTGCGGCATCCCTTATCGGGTGTCCAGATAACCTATTTACAAATATGCTGAATTTGTACTATAGTTTTCAACTATGGAGGCATTAATTCGTAAATGGGATGGTGAAACAGTCATCGTTCACTACGATCGACCGACCGGGGCCTGGATTTTCATTGCTATCCATTCCACCCGTCTCGGCCCGGCAGCGGGGGGTACACGGATGAAACCCTATCATGATATAAAGGCGGCTCTGCAGGATGCGCTCCGGCTATCTGAGGGCATGACTTACAAATTCGCCATACCCGGCATGCCATTTGGTGGCGGAAAGGCTGTCATCGCTATTCCTTCCGATTTTACAAGGCAATCTTGTCCTGCACTATTACGGCGCCATGGCGCGCTGATTCAACAGCTCGGCGGTTTATTCTTTACGGGGCCCGATGTCGGCACCTCTTCGGAGGATATGGACATTATCGCCGAAACCGGCGCTCCCTATGTCTTCTCCCGCACGCTGGCCGCCGGTGGAAGCGGGTCATCCGGACCTTTCACAGCACTGGGGGTATTCACCGGCGTGCAGGCCGTCTGCGAACAACTCTTCGGTGATGTGTCTCTAAAGAGGCGAAGGGTGCTCGTGCAGGGAACAGGGAGTGTCGGAGGAGCGCTGATCGAGCATCTGAGTACAGCCGGCGCCGAAGTGATGTTCAGTGATGTGGATGAAGATACCATCCGTCGTTTTCGAGATGAGTTCAAACTGAAGTTCATCCCTGCCGAAGCGGTTTACGGAACGAAGTGTGACATCTTTGCCCCGTGCGCCTTGGGTGCTGTACTCAACGCCGACACAATTTCTCAATTAAAATGCAGGGCAGTGGCCGGTTGTGCCAACAACCAGCTTGCTGATCCGGAAGATGCAAAACGCCTTCTTGATAGAGGAATTCTCTATGCACCGGATTATGTGATCAACGTCGGTGGTGCAATGGGCATTATGGGGATGGAAACCAAGGGCTGGGCTCGGGATCAGGCAGAGAGTGAGGTCGCCGGGAATGTTCGACGTGTTCTGCGACAGATTTTTAAATTAGCTGCGACCGAAGACATCACCACCGAAGCTGCTGCGCGCCGGATCGCTGAGGAGCGTTTATCTGCAGGACGGAAATAAACAAACATGGATTCTAAAAAACCCGAACTAGAAAAATGGAAACCTGGTGTTTCAAAGAGGGTCCTCTTGCTTATTGCAGGGGTAATGTGGATAGGGGTCGGGATTATGCTGGATGGTTTATCCTATTCATGGCTATGGGTTGAAAAACCGAATTCCGCCCTTATAGCAGCGATTGTCGGATTTGTTTCTGCTCTTGTTATTCATCATCTCGGATTTCTCCGTATAGTAGATAAAAATTTGGGGCGGATTCTTCCGATGGAGGGTAAAAGGTGTGTTTTTTCATTTATGCCCTGGAAGAGCTATATTCTTATCATCATAATGATTCTAATGGGGTTTTTGCTTCGACATTTACCGGTTCCGAAATTGTACCTGGCAGTTTTATATTCCGGAATCGGAACCGCATTAATTCTATCGAGCATGCGGTATTTGCGACACCTGTTTCTGATTATTAAGAAGTAGGAAAGTACTTTGGCCTGAGATATTGTTGTCCCAAGCATTCATCATCAATTTTTTCCAGAAAAATTTCTTTTTACCCTATGACTGATGCGGTTTTTCTCAAAATATCAGGTGCAAAATTTGAGTTATTTATTTAAATATGACAAAAAAAGGATTGGTTATGGAGGTGTTACAATCTTTATCACTCGGTCAAATACTGGAGAAAGGCGCCAGGTCTGTACCGGATAAAATTGCCGTCGTGGATGGGAACCGGCGGAAAACATACCGGGAACTGAATGCCATGACCGATGCACTGGCAGCCAGCTTGGTCGTAATTGGATTTAAAAAGGGTGATCGGGCAGCCATTTACATGAAAAATTCAATCGAGCTCGTTGTTGCTTTTTATGCTCTGCAAAAACTGGGGGTCATTGTTGCATGGGTAAATCCGAATTATCGAAAAAATGAGGCCGAATACATCCTTAGCAATTCTGAGGCCAAAGGAGTTTTTATTTTCGACAAATGGAATGGTTACGATTATCTCGATAACGTCTTGAGGATCAAAAAGGCCTCTACCGGGCTTGAAACAGTTATCCACTCTGAAACAGAAAAGCGTAAAGGTATCTATTCATTTTATGGTTTAATAGAAGATGGATACCGAAGAAAATATAGCCCTGCTCAAATCGACACCCATGAGGACCTTGCCATGCTTCTGTATACCTCCGGCACTACGGGGAGTCCGAAGGGAGCGATGATTACCCATTACGCTGCGCTTAGAGCCGGATGGGAGTATTCCTTAGGAGTAAACGCCACTTCGGACGATATCTTTATCGGCTTTTTACCCATGAGCCATTCTTATGGTTGCGGATCAATCCTGATCCAGCCGATTCTGCTTCACGCAACCGTCATTTTGATGGATAAATTCGAAACAGAAAATGCATTTGAAATCATCGAAAAAGAAAAGATTACCCTGCAATTGGCCGCACCGGCCCACTATATCCTCGAGTTGAACCACAAAAGCAGAAAAAATTATGACACCGGTTCTCTCAGGGCGGGTCTGATCGCAGGACAGATCGCGCCGGATGGCCTGATCAGAAAAGTGGAAAAAGAGATGGGCATCTATATAACCTCCTTTTGGGGCGCTTCTGAAGTCGGTCCGGGTTTGGGCATCATCTGTTCTTTTAAGTCTTCGCTGAATATGAGAGAAAAATACATTGGAAAACCTATAAATGACACCGTTGCACGGGTCGTCGACCCCATAACGCATAAAAAACTGCCCGATGGCGAAATCGGAGAGTTGACCCTGTCAGGATGGCATGTCATGAAAGGCTACTGGAAAAATGCTAAAAAAACCCGCCAGCAAATAATTGATGGATGGCTTTTCATGGGTGATCTTGTGTCAAGAGAAAAAAATGGTTACTTTAAAATTTACGGGCGAACAAAAGACTTAATTAATCGAGGCGGTTATAAAATTTATCCATATGAACTTGAATCTTTGATTATTGATCATAGCAAGGTTGATCAGGTTTGCGTGGTGGCAACTCCCAACCCGGTGTTAGGGGAATCGATCTGTGCCTGTGTTATCCCAAAGTCCGGAGACGTGGTCACATTAAAAGAGATCCGGGAGTTTTGCCGGGATAAAATTGCGCCATATAAATTGCCGGATGAGGTTTGTATAATGACCGAATTTCCAAAATTATCAGGCGGGGTGAAGATTAAAAAATTCGGTCAAGGAGGAGTTGTTGAATTAGCTAAAAAGGATCAAAATCGGCAACGAATTCGGTAAATTGCTATCACAATTTGCCCGAAGGCCGCCCAAAGAAGAAATAGGTGTAATAACTTTTTTAAAACCGATAAAAAAAGGAGAAAAATGATGCGTAAAACAGAACAGAATTTATTGGATGCATTTGCGGGCGAATCCCAGGCCAATCGAAAGTACCTGGCGTTTGCCAAACAGGCTGAAAAAGAGGGTTACCCCCAGGCTGCGAGGTTATTTCGCGCGGCAGCAGAAGCGGAAACTGTCCATGCCCATACGCATTTGCGAACCCTGGGCGGGGTTAACAGTACCGTTGAAAATCTAAAAGTCGCTATAGCCGGTGAAACCCATGAATTTAAAAAAATGTACCCCGAGATGATCGAAACAGCCAAAGCAGAAGGGCATAGTAAAGGCGAACGCAGTTTCATCTATGCCAATGAAGTTGAAAAGGTCCATGCCTCACTCTACCAGAACGCTCTGGACAATCTGGACCACCTGGAAAGTGTGGATTACTATGTCTGCTCTGTGTGTGGCTACACCTGTGAAAATGAACCGCCGGAGACCTGCCCGGTGTGCAAGGCCAAAGCAAAGGCTTTCTTCAAAGTCGCATAGAGGGCCATCCATGGACTCAAAACCGATAAGCCGCTACCCGGTACCGGAGATAGATGAACTGCCCCGTGATATAAGAGACCGCATCCTGAAAGTACAGGACAAAGCGGGATTCGTGCCGAATGTTTTTCTCGCCTTCGCACACCGGCCGGACGAATTCCGCGCCTTCTTTGCCTATTACGATGCATTGATGGAAAAGGAAGGCGGGCTCACCAAAGCGGAGCGCGAGATGATAGTGGTCGCAACCTCAAGTGCAAACAACTGCCTCTACTGTGTCATTGCCCATGGCGCTGCACTTCGTATCCGCGCTAAAAACCCGCTCATCGCAGATCAGGTGGCGACCAATTACCGAAAAGGGGATATCACGGCGCGTCAGAAGGCAATGCTTGACTTTTCTGTGAAGGTAGCCCTGAACGCAGCAAAAGTCGAGGAAACCGATTTTGAGACCCTGCGCAAGTACGGCTTCTCCGACGAAGATATCTGGGATATCGGCGCCATCAGTGCATTTTTTGCTCTCTCAAACCGAATGGCCAACCTGACAAACATGCGGCCGAACGACGAGTTCTATATTATGGGCCGCATGCCAAAGGGTTGAGGCCTTAGGGTTCCGTTATGAAAAGAGATTAGATGAAAGACACATTAAAACCGGGTATTGAGTATGAATTCAAGTATAGGGTTCAGGACAGCAAAACCGTGCCTGCACTTTATCCGGAAGCACCTGAATTCCTGGAAATGCCTAAAGTGTTTGCGACAGGTTTTATGGTCGGCTTTATCGAATGGGCATGTCTTCTTGCAATAAAACCACACCTTGACTGGCCGGAGGAACAAACCGTCGGCATTCATATTAATGTCAATCACATCGCTGCAACGCCCCCTGGCCTCGAAGTATGCGC
>CAZSON010000155.1:0-6842 GCA_964608375.1 uncultured Desulfobacter sp.
CTTTCCACTCTTTTTCACGCAGTTTGGCTTTTTGGATCTTACCGGTTGCTGTCTTCGGCAATTCCCCGAATTCTATGGTTTTTGGCGCTTTAAAATGAGCCAGGTTATCCCTGCAAAAATTGATAATGTCTTCAGCTGAGGGCCGGCATCCTTCTT
Source organism: uncultured Desulfobacter sp. (assembly GCA_964608375.1). Classification (GTDB taxonomy): domain Bacteria; phylum Desulfobacterota; class Desulfobacteria; order Desulfobacterales; family UBA2156; genus UBA2156. Next base: position 157 of record CAZSON010000155.1, read on the forward strand.
TTGGAACAACAAATGCCTTAACGACTTCGCCCCATTTGGGATCGGGTGTCGGAATCACCGCCACCTCCTGAACTTCCGGATGCCGATAGATTATATTTTCCACCTCAACAGAGGATATGTTTTCGCCCCCGCTGATAATGATATCTTTCTGCCGATCCATGATCTGTACATAACCGTCCGGATGCACCACTGCCAGGTCGCCGCTGTGAAACCATCCACCTTCAAAAGCCTTGGTGGTGGCATCGGGATCTTTATAATACCCAAGCATCACGTTATTGCCCCGCATTAAGATCTCCCCCATGGTCTTCCCATCGCGGGGAACCGGTGTCATCGATTCTGGATCCACAACCTCCATGTACATGGCGATGGTATAGGGAACCCCCTGGCGTGACTTTATCATGGCCCTTTCCTCAACCGGCAGCTTGTCCCACTTGGGCTGCCATGCACAAATACTGTGGGGGCCGTAGACCTCGGTTAAACCGTACACGTGAGTTATATTGGTTCCTATTGCTTCCATGTTCTGAATTATGGTGGGCGATGGAGGGGCGCCGGCGGTTATCACTTCAAGTCTGCTTTTCAATCTGATATTGTTGTTTTCAGCGTAAGTTGCCATACCGATCAGAACCGTTGGGGCGGCGCAAAGATGGGAAACATTTTCCGTTTCCACCAGTCGAAAAATTTCCTCTGCCGCAACCTTTCGCAAACAGACATGTGTACCGCCAACCGCTGTCACAGCCCATGGGAAACACCACCCGTTGCAATGAAACATCGGCAATGTCCACAGGTATACCGATCTGAAGTTCAACCCGGTCTCCATCACCTCGCCCAACGCGTTTAAATAAGCGCCGCGGTGATGATACATCACCCCTTTTGGAGAACCGGTCGTACCGCTGGTGTAATTGATCGATGCAACCTCATACTCGTCCTTTACGGAGATTTCAACGGGAACATCCGAACCGGTGTTTAAGAATTCCTCGTATTCCACCCCATCCAAAGGTTTCTCAGCGCTGAGATCACAGATATTAATCAGAGTCCTGACCGCTGTTAATTCATTTAATATCGGCTTCACGACCGAGAAGAACTCATTGTCCACAAACAATACTTTGGCATCGGAGTGCTTGATAATATACAAAATTTCCTGCGATGACAGACGGATATTAATACTGACCAGGGCAGCACCGATCATCGGAACGGCAAAATGGGCTTCCAGCATCGGAGGTATGTTGGGACAGATGAACGCCACCTTGTCCCCCACCCCTACGCCGATTTTAAGAAGGGCGCTTGCAAGACGGTTGATTCGTCTAAAAAATTCATGATAACTGTAACGCCTATTTTTATAGACGACAGCATCCTTATCAGCATAAACCGCTGCAGAACGGAAGATAAAATTTACCGGCGTAAATACATCATAGTATACCTTGCGATCACCCATGGTCCATCCTCCTTTCGCTTCCCGCTTGAAAGCGGGGCTGCGGGATTCTTCAATGCCTGTACCTTAGGTACCAATCCCCGGTACTCCGGGATTCATACAACATTTATAAGCTGGTGTGCAACCTATAGTTCATAATTAATCATTGACGCGACAGCTGCCCATTTCGTAAAATTCTTCGAGCGTATTTACCAATTATTTTCAAAGGAGGAACAGGCAATGTTTTACGAGTTTTCAGAAAAAACAAAGGCGCTGCAGGTAAGGCTTCAAGCGTTCATGAAGAAAAACATTTATCCAAACGAGCAGAAGTTCTACCAGCAGATTGAGGAGGGCGATCGATGGGAGCCCCTGCCGCTTATGGAAGAACTGAAAGAAAAGGCCCGGGACGAGGGATTGTGGAATCTTTTTTTGCCGGAAAGCGAATATGGCGCCGGGTTGACCAATTTTGAATACGCACCCCTTTGTGAAATCATGGGGCGCTCGCCAATGGCGCCGGAGGTGTTCAACTGTTCTGCCCCGGATACCGGCAACATGGAGACACTCGTCCGGTACGGCAATGCGGAACAAAAAAAGAGGTGGCTCGAACCGTTGTTGAACGGTGAAATTCGCTCTGCTTTTTGCATGACCGAGCCCGATGTGGCGTCCTCGGATGCCACAAATATCCAGGCAAGCATTATCCGGGAAGGCGACGAGTATGTGCTGAATGGGAATAAATGGTGGGCCTCCGGTGCCGGGGACCCCCGCTGCAAAATCTTTATTTTCATGGGCAAGACCGATCCCGGCGGCCCGCGTCACATGCAGCAATCGATGATACTGGTGCCGGCCGATGCGCCCAACGTCAAATTCGTTCGAACGCTTCCGGTCTTTGGGTATGATCACGCCCCCCACGGCCACGGCCACATCAGATTCGAAAATGTTCGCGTGCCGGTCTCCAATATCCTGTTAGGCGAAGGGCGAGGCTTCGAAATCGCTCAGGGGCGCCTCGGACCAGGACGAATTCACCATTGCATGCGAACTATCGGTGTGGCAGAACGTGCGCTCGAAGAACTCTGCATGCGTGCTAAATCCCGTGTTGCGTTTGGTAAACCGATCGTAGAGATGGGTTCAGTCAGACAGGATATCGCCAGGTCCCGCATCGAAATCGATCAAGCACGCCTGTTGACGATGTACGCTGCACATATGATGGATACGGTCGGTAACAAGGTGGCCCGGGCGGAGATTGCGATGATAAAAGTGGTCGCGCCGACAATGGCGCTCAAGATACTCGACCGGGCGATTCAGGTGCATGGCGGAAAGGGTGTGTGCGAGGACACCGGGCTTCCTGCAGCATGGGCCGCTGTCCGAACATTGCGTCTGGCCGACGGGCCGGATGAAGTCCATTTGGAGACGATCACAAGGTTGGAGTTGCGAAAGCATGAACTCTAACAGAGAGATCACACCGGTAAGATCTGCTCACAGCTTTGATGAAAGCAGGCTTGCAACTTATCTCAACGCAAATATCGACGGTTTTTCAGGAGCACTCAATGTCGGTCAGTTTGAATACGGGCAGTCAAATCCCACCTTTCTGCTTTCTGCAGGGGGAAAAGAGTATGTGTTACGCAAAAAGCCGCCCGGAAAACTCCTACCCTCAGCACACGCGGTTGACCGTGAATATAGGATTATCAGTGCTCTTAAGAATACAGACGTACCGGTCCCCGAAACACTATTGTTTTGCGAGGATGACTCTGTAATCGGCACACCCTTTTATGTCATGGAGTGGGTGGAGGGAAGGATTTTCCGGGATCCTGCCGCCTCCGGGGCTTCAGACGCAAGAGAGCGTTCGGCCATCTTCGATGACATGAACAACACCCTTGCCAGGATTCACCTGCTCGACTGGGAAGCACTGGGGCTCACCGATTACGGTAAGCCGGGCAACTACATGGATCGTCAGGTCAGGCGATGGGCAAAGCAGTATGAGGCTTCGAAAACCGACGATATCACAGCCATGGACCATCTGATTCAATGGCTGAAGGATAACATACCGGCCGATGATAACACGACAATTGTCCACGGCGACTTTCGCCTTGAAAACCTGATCATCCATCCATCCGAGCCCCTTGTGATTGCTGTGCTCGACTGGGAGCTATCTACACTCGGTCATCCCCTCGCAGACCTTGCTTACAATTGCATGAGCTATCACATACCAAAGCTTGAAGGAAGACTTACCGGCTATAAGGGCCTGAACCTTGCACAGCTTGGCATCCCCGAAGAAACAGCCTATTTTGCGGCGTACTGCCGCCGTACAGGGCGGGATAATATCCTCAACTATCGGTTCTTTATGGCTTTTAGCATGTTTCGTCTTGCCGCCATCGTCCAGGGTGTCTACAAGCGGGGACTCGATGGCATTGCCAGTTCCGACCACGCGAAAACCTATGGTGAATATGTACGGTTTCTAACGGACTCGGCGTGTCGGATTATCTCGAAAAACATGCCGCGCTGATCGGCATGATCCCTGCTGAACTCAATACCGTCGAAAGCATTCAAACGAGGTCGCGTTTCATTTCATCCAATTTGTCGGTTGCCGATTCGAGTTTCTTAAAGAGTGAATCGATCGTTTTTTGTCTGTTGTAAACCGATTTGGAAAGCTCTGTAATTAAAGCGCTGTCTTGAGACTTGGACGCTTCGATTAAATCCGCGTTGAAGGTTTTCAGCTCTGATTCATGCAGCTCAATCGTTTTCTCTATTTCCGATATCTGTCTTTCCATCGGTTTTAAAACCGTATTTCTTTGATGTTGAATTTGAGAACGACGCTGCCTCAACTGTTTTTTAGAGAGTTTTGTCTTTGCCGGTTTGATTTTATTTGAGGTAATTTTTTGAGGCTCCTCATCTCCCCATCCTCCTTTATCCAGAAAGTCCTGGTAACTGTTTTCCTGAATGCTAATCCCGTCATCTTGAAAAACAATGAGTCTTTTGGCTAGAGCATGAAGGAGCATTTCATTGTGGGTGACCATAATCACAGCCCCTTCAAACTTGTCCAGGGCTTTAAGAAGCGCATTGCAGGAGGACATATCCAGATGGTTGGTCGGTTCATCAAGAAGCAGCAGATTGACCGGCTTTGCAAGTAGCTTTCCGATCAAAACTCGGCTTTTTTCGCCACCAGAGAGAATCTTTATTTTTTTAAGCGCTAGATCCTGTTCAAACATCATTGTTCCACAAATATTTCTTGCTTTTTGTTGAACCACATCTTTATCTTCGATCATTATTTCTTCAAGCACCGTTCTGGAGTCTTCCAGATGCTTGATGTTGCTCTGCTCATAATATCCGGTTGCCGTAAGCGGATGGTTCACCACCTCACCTTCGTCCGGTTTTTGATTGCCGGATAAAATTTTTAGGAGCGTTGTTTTCCCCTTGCCATTTTGTCCGATAACACAAATTTTATCTCTGGCGCCTACGGTTAAATTAAAGTTTTCGATCAAAGGATGTTGAGGCTTGTATGAAAACGACACATTCTTAACACTCATTACATATTTTCCGCCCATCGGTTTGTTTGTAAATGAAAAATCGAGCGTTTTCAACTGATCGAGCTTTTCATGGTCTTTCATTTTTGAAATGGTTTTTATTCTTGATTGTACCATACCTGCAAGTCGTGCCTTTGATCGAAAGCGGCTGATGAAAAGCTCGATTTCTTTCTTCTTCCGGGCCTCGTTAATCCGTGTTTTTTCATAAATTTCCTCTTCCTTTTCGGTTTGCAAATAAAACTTCTCCGTATTACCTGCGAGTTTAGAAATTTTCTTTCTATGAATTCCGATGGTGTGGGTCACGACTTTATCCATAAAACTTCTGTCGTGGGTGATCAGGATCAGTTCACCGGGCCAGGTCGAAAGGAACCTGGAAAGCCATCTGATTGATGTGATATCGAGGTAATTGTTCGGCTCGTCAAGAAGGAGCATGTCCGGCTCCGAGACAAGAACCTTGGCTAAATTGAGGCGCACCTGAAAACCGCCGGAAAGATTTGCCGGGTTCGTTTGCATCTCTTGACCGGTAAATCCAAGTCCGAATAGGATTTTTTCTGCTTTCCAAAAGTATCTGGGGTCATTTTCCCGAAGCCCAAGGGCTGCTTCGAGCAACACAGTTTGTTCTGTGATTTTAACTTCCTGTTTGACATGACCGATCCGGTAATTTTTTGGGACGGTGATTTTGCCGGCATCAGGGGTCTCTTCTTTGATGATAAGGCGAAAGAGTGTGGTCTTTCCATAACCGTTATTACCGATTAGACCGACCCGTTCCTTTCGGTTTATTTTAAAACTGACGCGATTGAAAAGTTCTTGGCCGCTATAACTTTTTGATATATTTTCAAAAATAATCATTTTTATAATCAGGAACTTATATAGGATCCACTTTTATTGTCAATAATAGAACCTGCTGCGTTGAGAAAAAAATGTTCATTTTTTGAACACAAAAAAATAACGGATGCTTTTTTAAGAAAAAAATGTCATAAATAGCAAAAGTGGACTACAAAAAAGTTGTAGACTTAAAAAAAGACAGTCTCGTAAAAAGTCATTTGCGAACGATTTTGAGCATTTTGGGATAAATGGTCATTTAGAGAGCAATATGGACTTTTTACGAGTTTATCAAAAAAGTTCGTGGCGTTTAACCCCAAATTTGAAAGAGTCAAAAATGAAGAAAAAGACATTATTGAGCTGGAGCAGCGGAAAGGACAGCGCATGGGCCTTGCACGTCCTTCGGAAAGATCCTAAAATTCATATCCTCGGCCTTTTTAGTGTGACCAATGAAACATACCGGCGCGTTTCCATGCATGCAACCCGATTGGAAATTCTGAAACGCCAGGCAGATGCTGTGGAACTTCCCTTTCATACCATTAATATCCCGGATCCATGCACCGACGAACAATGCGATGCGATCATGAAAATGTTTATAGAGGAATCCCGGTCAAAGGGGATCGAATATATGGCATTTGGGGACCTTTTCCTCCAGGATGTGAGAAATTATCGTGAAAAACAGTTACATGGAAGCGGAATCGACCCTATTTTCCCCCTGTGGGAGATTCCGACAAAAGACCTGGCAGAGCAGATGCTTACCTCCGGTGTAAAGGCATACATCAGTTGCGTGGATCCCAAAAAAGTGCCTGTCGCCTTTGCCGGGCGGAAATGGTCAAAAGCCCTGCTTACAGAATTTCCGGCAACCGTTGATCCGTGCGGCGAGAACGGAGAGTTTCACACGGTTGCGGTCGACGGGCCATTCTTTCGTTCTCCCATCC
>CAZSON010000156.1:0-6827 GCA_964608375.1 uncultured Desulfobacter sp.
CTACCACGTTTTTCTTATCTTCACCCCAAAATCGTCGAGGTAGGATTTAATCTGGGCAATCGAATATGTCCCGTAATGAACCATTGAAGCGATCAGTGCCGCATCGGCCTTTCCTTTTGTCAGGACATCATAGAGGTGCTTTGGTTTACCGGCGCCACCGGATGCAATTACCGGTAATCCGGCATTTTCGGCGATAAGAGCGGTCAGTTTCAATTCATACCCGCTCTTTATGCCGTCGGAGTCGATTGAATTTAAGCATATCTCCCCGGCCCCGAGTCTCTCGCCCTCCCTTGCCCACTGCACTGCATCGATGCCCGTATATGTTCTTCCTCCATTGATAACAATTTCATAACCCGATGGTGTATTCTTTTTTTCCCCCACATGTTTCACATCCATACCGAGTACGATGCACTGACTTCCAAACGCTTCAGCCCCTTTTCCGATAATATGAGGGTCTTTCACCGCAGCGGTGTTGATGCTCACTTTTTCTGCGCCTGCCAGCAGCACCCGCCGCATATCGTCCACCCCGCGAATTCCCCCGCCCACAGAGAAAGGGATGAAAACGGTCTTCGCCACACGTTCCACCACATCGAGCATGATATTCCTGTTTTCATGGGACGCTGTGATATCATAAAATACAATTTCGTCCGCACCGGCCTCATAGTAATACCGCGCCATTTCCACCGGATCGCCGATATCAATATTATTTTTAAACTTAACGCCTTTTGTCGTTTTCCCCCCGCGGACATCGAGGCAGGGTATAATCCGTTTGCTCAGCATGGCTGCCATGTACAAAAATTTTTCAACATGATTAGCCCGGGTCTTCCGCTCTTTTCAAGGTGAAACTGAGTCGCAATAATATTGTCAAACCCGACAACAGATGGAAATAAGATTCCGTAATCTGTTAAAGCTAGAATATGTTCTTGATTGCCGGGTTCCGGATAAAAACTATGGACAAAATAAAATTCATCATTTTCTTTCAAAGAGGAAAAAATAGGATGGTCATGCAGGATCTGGATTCGATTCCAGCCCATATGCGGAATTTTCAGAGGGATCCCCTTTGCTGATGGCATTTTTTCTGGAAAAGTGCGCACATTTCCATCGACAAATCCGAGACACCTCGTGTTATTCTCATCGCTGTACCCCATGATGATCTGTGTTCCAAGGCATATGCCTAGAATCGGTTTTCCCGCCAGGAACATCGCTTTAAGTGCCGTATCCAGCCCGAGGGCTTTTAAGCTTTTCATCGCTGAACCGGCGGCGCCCACCCCCGGAAAGATGATTCGGTCAGCGGCCTCGATCTGTTCGTGGCTATGGGTCACTATACACTTAGAGCCGATATGTGATACGGCCCGGGCTACACTCGTGAGGTTTCCGGCGTGATAATCGATGATGGCAATCATGACACGTCTATTTTTTTTGCCTCTTCCCACGCCATATCCATTTCATCGACAGAAAGAGATTTTAGGTTTTTTCCGGTGTTCGAAACTATTTTTTCCATCTGTTTAAAACGCCGTTCAAATTTTTTTATAGTGCCTGATAAGGCCGTTTCAGGATGTATATTTGAAAATCGGGCTAAATTTACAAGAGCAAAAAAAAGATCCCCAAATTCCAGGATAAGATTATCCTGATTATTCCTATTTTTATTTTTTTCTGCTATTTCAAATTTTAATTCACTCCATTCCTCTTCCACTTTTTCAATGACCCCTGAAATATCATTCCAATCAAAACCGGTTCCTGCGGCTTTTTCAGAAATTTTGTGTGCACGCATTAATGCCGGAAGTCCTTGAGGAAGCCTATCGAGCGCAGATTTTTTCTTTCCATGTTTTTTTTCGATCTCTTTGAGCTGCTGCCACTGTTTCTTCACTTCATCGGGGCTATCAATTTTTATGTTATAAAACACATGGGGATGGCGAAAAATCATTTTTTTCATATTTTCCCGCACAACATCCTTGATATCGAAATGTCCCATTTCCTGGAAAATTGTTGAAATAAAAAACACGTGAAATAGCACATCACCCAGCTCCTCGCAAATATCGGCTGGATTCTCCGATTCAATGGCATCGATCAGTTCATAAATCTCTTCGGCCAGATAAATTGCCATGGACCGTGGAGTCTGCATCTTATCCCAGGGGCATCCATCTTTACCCCTCAAGGTTTCTATCAGATCTATTAATTCGCTTAATTCGCTCATTTTTTCCATGAAAGAAAAAGTTCCATCATTGCCACAAAAAAGATTTTTTTAGGGATATCAATCCGGCAAGTCGTTCAAGATCGACACAACACAATAAGCTATCACGCTCGGCTTTTCCAGACCCTTTTTAATTCCAGGACCTTGTCGGCAAAGTTATGTTTCATCTCATCGGGAATGACCGAAGCCATTTTTGTCGATACCGATAAAAAATGTGGGGAAAGCCTTGATTTTTTAATTATAGGTGTTCCCTTTGGAAGGAAAGTGATTAGTATAACCAACAAAATGGAGACAAACAGTATCCCTTTAATGGCACCGAAACCGGCTCCAAAAATCCAGTCCGCCCACTTTAAAAACGAAATGGTGAGGATATACTTGATAATTACGCCGATAATACTGATGATAAAGAAAATGCCACAAAAAATGACCATAAAGCTCAATATATGCAAATAGGAAGTGTCGGTGATCCACCTCGACAAAAGCTTTGCAATCTGCAGGTAATATGTATATGCGGCATAAAAACCGACAAATAACCCGATGACTGAAAACAGCTCTTTGATAAAGCCTCTGAAAAAGCCCCTGATCAGACAAAATCCAACAATTATTATAATCGCAATGTCAAAAAGATTCATGGTAAATGTTCATCATTTCAATTTTATAAGTTGTTGAATAAAAAGAATATTTTAAGAATGGTATGCGGTTAAAGTAGCAAAGCAGATCGTTTTGTCAAGTCATTTTTAATTTGCATGTTCAAATGATAAAATGTAGTTTGCAATCCAGGAAATGGTTTGATAGGCAGACACTGCACCGATAGACAGGAACATGATCGACAAAATTATTTGGATAACCGGACAATAATCGATGAACATGCAGAATCAACGAGCACTTGAGAAAGAAAGAGCGAGCTGCACACCAGCCACACTCGATTTTGCAGACTTGGATTTGGCAAGGCAACTGTTCGGAGAGCAGAACAACAACCTTAAACGTATTGCCGAGGCGATCAACATTACGATTGATACAAGAGGCAATACGCTGTTTTTTCAGGGCGATAGCATAGCGGTTACCCTCGCCCAGAACATACTGAAGCAACTTTATGATTTGATAGAAGAACACTATCCGATTTATCCGGAAGACATCGATTACGCAGTGAGAGCCCTTAGCCGAGATGATCGAATTAATCTAAAAAAAATCTTTTTGGATACGGTTTACATCACCTCAAAAAAGAGATCGATCGCCCCGAAAAGCAAGGCCCAGAAAGAATATATCGAAGCCATGCGGAAATTTGATATTGTTTTTGGAATCGGTCCGGCCGGAACAGGCAAAACCTATCTGGCAATGGCAATGGCAGTGGCAGAGCTTTCCAAAGGTCGGGTCAGCCGGATCATATTAACGCGGCCTGCGGTTGAAGCAGGTGAGGCATTGGGATTTTTGCCCGGTGACCTTGCTGAAAAGGTTGACCCGTATTTAAGGCCATTATATGATGCACTCCACGACATGATGAAATTTGAAAAGGTCTCCGATCTGATGCAAAAGGGAGTTATCGAAGTCGCTCCGATCGCTTTTATGCGGGGCCGGACCCTGAACGATTCTTTCATTGTTTTGGATGAAGCGCAAAACACCACCTCTGAGCAGATGAAAATGTTTCTGACCCGAATCGGCTTTAACTCTAAGGCGGTTATCACCGGCGACATTACTCAGATAGATCTTCCGAACAACAAGGTTTCAGGATTGATAGAAACAAAAAATATCCTTCAGAAGATAGATGGAATTAAGTTCATCTTTTTTTCAAAACAAGACGTCGTCAGACACAGATTGGTCCAGAAAATTATCGAGGCGTATGAAGGGCTAGAGGAAAACAAACAGAAATACTCATCGCAATGAATATTGATAAAAAAAAGAAACCGCTTATTTCACTCACCAGGACACGCAATCTGGCTTCATGGGCCATTCTGATCGGTATTGCAATCATATATGCCATTATCCTTTACCCCAACCTTGTTGTCCCGATTAAATCCTATACCCTTGGTGATGTTGTTGAAAACGATATCAAGGCAACCAGAGATTTTTTTATCGAAGACAAAGAAGCGACCGGAATAAAACAAAAAGAGGCGGCCCTTAAAGTTTTAACGGTTTATGACCATGATTCAAATTTGGCCTCAAAATTAATTCAAAATGTAAAACAGGCCTTTGCAGACCTCCGGAAGATTATTCAATCGGAAAAGAAAAATCAGATAAAAAATCTATCCTTAAAACCCGAGAAGCTTCAGTCTCTAACCTATACAAAAAAGAGGGACTTTGAGAAAAAACTAGGCATCGACATCAGTGATGGCGCGTTTGCCATCCTGAAAAAAGCGGCTTTTTCAGAAAATATTTCCAATGGGATCACCTTTGTTTTACGTAAATTGTTTGAAAACGGTGTGGTTACAAACAAAGAGATCCTCTTAAAGGAGATTAAGAAAGGAATTGTTTTGCGAACAGTGGGAACAGGCGCCGAACAGATTGTTCAAAGCTTAAAACAATTTTATGGGCATGATCAGGCCAAGACCATGGTGAGGATTGTCGGCCAACCCTTTCTAAAAAATTTCAATTATATACTGAGAAATCTGATTGTGGATTTTTCTCAAAGGCTCATACAGCCGAACATAACATTAAATAGGAACGAAACCGAAATCCGAAAAAGGGAGGCCTCCGAAAAAATAAAGCCGATTCTTTACAAAATAAAAGCAGGTGAAATGATTTTACGGGAGGGAGAGAGGGTCACAAAAACCCAACTGTTAAAGCTAAAAGCGCTTCAGGCCGGCACAAAATGGAAAAAAGCATTGGCAAGCACAACGGGCGCTGCCACTTTGATCCTCAGCTTTCTATTGATAACGTATATTTTACTTTTAAATCACAATCAGATCAAACAGAACCATCAGAAAAATTTACTTTTTATTGCTACGATTCTGATCGTTTTTATCTTTATCGCAAAAGTCTCCGCATCTTTTTCTGCATCGCTCCCCGAAAACGGCCCGCTATCCCTCACCCCTTCTTCAATCTATTTTGGCATCCCGCTGGCTTCAAGTGCCATGACCATCTGCCTGTTTCTAGGGCTGGAGGTTGCGGTCCTGTTTGCAGTGGTCATTGCCACCGCTACAGCTATGATGTTTCAAAATCGATTTGATTTATTTATCTATTTCCTCTTAAGCAGCCTCATGGCGGCATATTGGATTCAAAACTGCAGGGAACGTAAAGTATTTATTAAGGCAGGTATAAAGCTCGGCCTATTAAATATAGTTGTCGTAACTGCCTTAAATGTTTATATGTCAAGCTTGACCGGGGTTAAACTATTGTGGGACGGGGCATTTGCATTTCAGGCCGGGATCGTGGCAGGCATGATCACTGCCGGTATAGCCCCGCTTATCGAAATCGCTTTCGATTACAAGACCGACATAACCCTTTTGGAATTGGCAAACCTTGACCAGCCACTTCTCCGGCGCCTGATGTTGGAGGTGCCCGGGACGTACCATCATTCGGTCATCGTCGGTTCCATGGTTGAAGCGGCAGCATCGGAAATCCGCGCGAATCCATTACTTGCAAAGGTTTGCGGATATTATCATGATATCGGTAAATTAAAAAACCCGCTCTATTTCATCGAGAACCAGCAGAATGGAAAAAATAAACATGACAAACTCGCACCCTCCATGTCGAGTCTTATTCTGATATCGCATATAAAAAATGGAGTTGAGATTGCCGGGCAAAACAAGTTGGGCCAGAACATCATCGACACCATTCGGCAACATCATGGCACGAGCCTTATCCGTTTTTTTTACGAAAAAGCAAAACAACTCAAAGGGGAAGATGCGGTAGATATCGATAACTTCAGGTACCCCGGTCCTAAGCCCCTTACGCGGGAAGCCGGCCTTGTGATGCTGGCAGATGTGGCGGAAGCCGCTTCAAGAACACTCCAGAACCCGACTCCGTCAAGAATTCAAGGGTTGGTTCAGAATCTCATTGACAAGATCTTTTCAGATGGTCAACTTGATAACTGTGAGCTAACCTTAAAAGATCTGCATAATATCGCAAAAAGCTTTAACAAAATTTTAAACGGAATTTATCACCATCGTATCGACTACCCCGAAAACCTAATCGCCAAGAGCGGAAAAGGAAAAAATGGCAGTCCTGATAGACAACAAGCAAACCAAGCACAAGCTGCATCTTCGCAAAATACGGCAAACGGCTCAGGATATCTTAAACGCCTTGGACTGCCCTGATGGAGAGCTTTCCGTCCTTTTGATCGATGATCCCCAGATCGAAATCTTAAACACAAAATACCTCAACCGGCGTAAGCCGACCAACGTAATTTCCTTCCCGATGCAGGAGGGCAAATTTTCAGACATCTCGCCGACCCTTCTGGGTGATGTGGCGGTTTCTATTGACACTGCTGTAAAAGAAGGAAAAAAAGCCGGGATCAGCCTGGAAGAACGCCTGACAGAATTACTGGTGCACGGTATCCTGCATCTCTTGGGATACGATCATGAAAATAACGAACAAAAAGCCGAAGAGATGGAAAGAAAGAGTGAATCACTTTTAAGACAAATCGAATTGACAGCTGTTCAACATCACTCTTTGGGTAAATAACCGATAAAAGGAATTG
>CAZSON010000157.1:0-4849 GCA_964608375.1 uncultured Desulfobacter sp.
GACATTTCAACGATCAAGGATCGAACCTGCGATCTTCCCGCATATCATGCGGGACGTTCTAACCAAAGCTGAACTACGCCCCCGTAAAAATCCTGGGTTTTTCCCTCAGTTATTCGTGACCGGCTATTAGATATATGCAAATTGAGCCGTCTATTTTTATGGTAGGCGGAACAGGGCTTGAACCTGTGACCCCCGGCTTGTAAGGCCGGTGCTCTCCCAACTGAGCTACCCGCCCGACTAAAGGAGGTGTAGAGCTAACAGGTTGATAAAAAAATGTCAAGCAAAATAGATTATAAAATCTGTTCGTCCAAAAGAAGCCAATTTCGTAAAAAGATCATATTACGTTCAAAATGACCATTTTGGAGCGTTGAGATAGGTGGTCCTAAATTAAAGGTGGCCTTTTCTCCTGATCTTTACCCGAAATTTCAAGCGAGATATCGCTTTCTTTAAATAGCTTTTCTCCCTCCCCGAGGATCAACGCATGGGTTAGAACCTCGTCCATGTGATCTGCGGTGACAATATCGATCTGTTTGGATATGCTTGACGGGATATCCTTCAAATCCTTTTCATTTTCTTTGGGTATGATCACCTTTTTAATACCGCCTCGATGGGCAGCCAGAATTTTTTCCTTTAATCCCCCGATCGGAAGGATCCGACCTCGCAGGGTAATCTCACCGGTCATGGCAATATCCCGGAAGACCGGTCGCCGGGTGAGGGCGGATATGATCGATGTGCACATGGAGATGCCGGCCGAAGGGCCGTCCTTTGGAATGGCGCCTTCTGGAATATGGATGTGCAGGTCTACCGATTCGTAAAACTTGTTGTCGAGCATCAGGCAGTTGGCCCGCGATCGGACATAACTCACCGCTGCCTGTGCGGATTCCTTCATCACATCACCGAGTTTGCCGGTGATGGTCAGCTCTCCTTTGCCGGGCATGGTCAAGGTTTCAACACAGAGAAGTTCACCGCCAACCTGGGTCCACGCAAGGCCGGTCACCATGCCGATTTGATCTGTTTCCTCTATCTGACTGTGCCTGAAGCGCGGAGGGCCTAGATATTTTTGGATAGATTTTGATGAAACCTTGAACTGCTCGATCTCTTTGTTTTTCAGAACACTGCGCGCAATCTTCCGGCAGACGGAGGCAATTTCGCGTTCTAGATTTCTAACGCCCGCTTCCCGCGTATAACGTTGAATGATGGTTAGGATTCCGTTTTTTGAAAATTGAACAGTTTTTCCTTCAAGGCCGTTTAGCTTGATCTGTTTGGGGATGAGAAACTCGACGGCAATATGATATTTTTCATACTCGGTGTAACCGGGCAGGCGAATGACCTCCATGCGGTCCTGCAGCGGGAGCGGTATATCCGGCAGGGTATTGGCGGTGGTGATAAATAAAATGTTGGTCAGGTCATAATCGACATCAAGGTAATGGTCATTGAAGCTGAAGTTTTGTTCGGGGTCAAGGACCTCCAAAAGGGCTGCCGAAGGGTCGCCCCTGAAATCCATGCTCATCTTATCCACTTCATCAAGGCAAAATACCGGATTGTTAACGCTCGCTTTCTTCAAAGACTGTATAATTTTTCCAGGCATTGCACCTATATAAGTTCGTCTGTGCCCCCGTATTTCAGCTTCATCCCGCACACCGCCAAGGGAGAGACGGATAAATTTTCTTCCGGTTGCCCTTGCAACCGATTTGGCCAACGATGTTTTCCCTACACCCGGCGGACCCACAAAACAGAGGATCGGTCCACGGACCTTTTTTATCAGGGCCTGAACCGCGAGATATTCCAGAATTCGCTCCTTCGGTTTTTCGAGTCCATAGTGGTCTTCATCGAGTATTTTCTCGGCTTCCTGAATGTCATTTCGGATTTTGCTTCGTTCGAACCAGGGCAGGCTGATCAACCATTCAATATAGCCGCGAACTACGGTCGCTTCGGCGGACATCGGTGTCATCATTTTGAGTTTTTTAAACTCCTGCCGTGTTTTTGCCGCTGCTTCCCGGGACATCTTTTTTCGCTTGATTCGTTTTTCAAGCTCATTGAGCTCTTCACTTGGGTCCTCCTCTGCTCCCATCTCTTTTTTGATGGCCCGCATCTGTTCGGTCAGATAGTAGTTCTTCTGGGTTTTCTCCATCTGATCCTTTACGCGGCCTCTTATCCGCTGGTCCATCTTGTAGATATCTATCTCGGCCCGGGTTAAACGAATCAGAAGAGAAAGCCGTTCGCTCAATGAAAGGCTTTCCAGCAACCGCTGTTTATCCTCGATTTTGAATGAAAAATGGGCAGCCACCGTATCCGCCAGCTTGGAAGGGTCTGCGGTGGCTGCAACGCTGTTGACAAGCTCTTTGGAAATATTCTTGTTCAGCTTTGCGTATTCTTCAAAACTTCCGACAATGGCTCTGACCAGTGCATCAGATTCAGCGGCCGGCGCTTCGATATCAAAGGCCGGTCTGACTTCCACCTGAAAAAAACCTTCATTGGAAAAAAAACGGGAAATCCGGGCTCTCATCTTTCCCTCAACCAGGGCTTTCACTGTGCCGTCGGGGAGTCGGAGTAGCTGAAGAACCGTCCCGATGGTCCCCAAAGGACTGATATCTTTTTCACTGGGATTATCAACTCCTGCCTTTTTCTGCGTGGCGAGAAAAACGCTTTTGTCGCTGTTCATTGCATCAGCGAGAGCGTTCACCGATTTTGGCCGGCCCACAAAAAGAGGGGCTACCATGTGAGGAAAGACCACAATATCCCGCAGTGGCAACAGGGGGAGTATTTGGTCCGGAGAAGTCGACTCTTCTTCTTCTTTAAAAAACTTGGGCATATTTACCATAATGATCTATACCTTACTTTCAACCTTAGGCTTGTTTTTTTGTTTGTTGGTACAATAAAATGGGATCCTCATTGTTCAGGACCACATCTTCACCGATAACGCATTCTTTAACATTTTCAATGGATGGAATTTCATACATAATGTCCAGTAGGCATTTCTCTAAAATTGCCCGTAGACCCCTGGCGCCTGATTTTCGTTTAAGGGATTCTTTTGCAATAGCCAAAAGGGCGCTGTCGGTCAATCTCAGATTGACATTTTCGATCTCAAAAAGCTTTTCAAACTGCTTGATCAGGGCGTTTTTCGGCTCTTTGAGAATTCGTATTAGGGAGTTCTCGCTCAATTCGTCAAGCGTTGCAATCACCGGGAGCCGACCGAGAAATTCAGGAATTAACCCGAATTTAATCAGGTCCTCTGGTTGAACCATTTTTAGGGCTTCACCGATGCTTTTCTTTTTCTCGGAGACGATTTTAGCGCCAAAACCCATCAGGGTGGATCCGGTACGCCGCTGAATAACATCTTCCAGTCCGGTAAACGTACCGCCGCAAATAAAAAGAATATTCGATGTGTCGACCTTAACAAAATCCTGCTGGGGGTGTTTTCGTCCGCCCTTGGGTGGCACACTGGCCGTTGTTCCCTCGATTATCTTGAGTAATGCCTGCTGCACGCCTTCTCCTGATACATCACGGGTAATGGAGGGGTTGTCGGATTTGCGTGCAATTTTGTCTATTTCGTCAATGTAAACGATGCCGCGTTTGGCCTTTTCGAGATCGTAATCCGCATTTTGCAAAAGCGACAAAATGATGTTTTCCACGTCCTCACCCACATATCCGGCCTCTGTGAGGCTGGTGGCATCTGCAATGGTGAAAGGAACATTTAAAAACCTGGCGAGGGTTTGTGCCAGCAAGGTTTTTCCGCAACCGGTCGGTCCGATCAGGAGGATGTTGCTCTTCTGGATTTCCACATCTTCCAAAGCGACGGAAGTTTCAAGCCGCTTGTAATGATTGTAAACCGCCACCGCGAGAATTTTTTTTGCACTCTCCTGTTCGATTACATATTCATCGAGCATCTCTTTGATTTCTTTTGGAACCAGGATCTGATCAAAATCTCCCGGTTCTTTTTCGCTTTCTTCTTCAATAATTTCGCTGCAAAGCTGAATACATTCATCGCATATATAGACCGCGGGACCTGCAATTAGCTTTTTGACTTCTTTTTGATTTTTTCCGCAAAATGAACAAAAAAGGTTATCACCTTCGCTTTCTTTTGAAGCCATTTTAACCCTCCGTCTCCTCCAGATGATCGAGATCGTCTCTGTTTACGATGACATGATCAACGATGCCATACTCTTTTGCCTCTTTGCCTGACATGAAGAAATCACGATCCGTGTCACCCTGAATGATGTCGATGTCTTTTCCTGTGTGAAATGCCAGGATTTCATTTAAGGTTCCCTTCATTCTGAGGATTTCCTTTGCCTGGATGGCAATATCAGATGCCTGCCCCTGAAACCCTCCCATCGGCTGATGGATCAGTATCCGGGAATTTGGCAGGGTATAGCGCTTTCCCTTGGTTCCGGAGGCGAGTAAAAGCGCACCCATACTGGCGGCCTGGCCGATACAGACAGTGGCGATGTCAGGTTTGATATACTGCATGGTATCATACACCGCCAGACCCGAGGTGACGATTCCGCCCGGCGAATTTAAATAGAAATTAATCTCCTTTTCGGAATCCTCAGACTCCAGAAAAAGAAATTGTGCGATTAAGAGGTTGGCCACCTCATCGTTCATGGGGGTTCCAAGAAAGATAATCCTGTCTTTGAGGAGCCTTGAATAGATATCGTAGGCACGCTCCCCTCTGCTGCTCTGCTCCACGACCATCGGTATTAAGGGCACAAATTGTCTCCTTTGTCAGTTAGGTGTTATCGGCGGTATCTGCCTGATTTTTTTCAGGTTCCACCTCCTCAATCTTGCCACTTTCAATAATAAGCCCGATTGCCTGTTTTTCAAGTAGCGTATGTTTTAAAAAGGCCAGCTT
>CAZSON010000157.1:4949-6826 GCA_964608375.1 uncultured Desulfobacter sp.
GGTACCTCAAATTTCGTCTTTTCCATCAAGGCCTTAAGGATCTGTTCATTTAATTCCTGCTCGTTCTGTTTGGCATACCTCTGTTCCAGGTTGTCGGTGATCGCATTCTTCAGTTCATCCAAGCTGTTGTATTCACCCAGATCCTTTGCAAGCTCATCATCTATTTCCGGGAGGATCTCTTCCTTTATTTCATTGAGTTTCACCTGAAAGGTGATGTCCAGATCGGACAGTTTTTTATTGGAGTAGTCTTTGGGAAAACGGACATTGAACTCCTTTTCATCTCCCGGCTTCATCCCCACCAAGTTTTCGTCAAAATCTTTCAGCATGGAGCCATCACCGATTTTTACCGCACTGTTTTTTGCGGCTTGGGTTTCTGAAAAAGGTTTGCCGTCTTTAAATCCCTCATAATCTATTAGCACAACGTCGTCTTTTTTAGCCGGCCGGTTTTCATCGATCGATTTCAATTGAGCCATGTTTTTTTGAAGCATTTTGAGTTGGGCTTGAATTTCGCTGTCATTTACCTGATATTTTGCTTTTTTTAACTTTAATCCTTTGAACTCGATTTTTTCGATTTCCGGGCTGATCTCAACCGTTGCGTCATATTTATACGCTGTCTTTGGCTCTATGCCGGGGGGGTCGACCTTCGGGCTTCCCACAATTTTAAGATCGGTTTCCTTGATGGCCTCAATAAACGATTCCTGGATTAATCTTGAAGAAACATCGGCCTGGACCTCCTTTTTGAACATTCTTTCCAGAACGCCGCGAGGTGCTTTTCCCGGTCGAAATCCTCTGATTTTGGCTGTTTTTTTAAGTTGTCCATATGCATTATCGAGTTCGCGTGTCACTTTATCTTCCGGGATCTCGATGTGGAGAACCTTTTTAACACTGCTCACATCTTCAACCGTAACCTGCATGGGCTTCCTTTCTTAAAATAATTTTTAAAAAATATATAAACTGGTGCGAGAGGGGAGATTTGAACTCCCACTCTGTCTCCAGAGCTGGATCCTAAGTCCAGTGCGTCTGCCAATTCCGCCACTCTCGCAAACGGCTTTGCCAATCATTCTGGATCAGCCTTGACTTTTGGACCAAATCAATTACATTTCCAAAAAGTGGATTAAAAATAGTATCAAACCCACCAAGTGTCAAGAAAAATTGGGAGAGGAGCAGGCGATGTTTTTTAGGGTCAAACCGCTTTTAATAATAAATATTCGTGCTATCATCATCATGATGGTAATGTTTGGTGCTGTTATCACTGCGGATAGATCAGATGGCGAGCCATTTTCAAAAGATAAAAAGATCGTTGTTTTGGATCCGGGACATGGCGGACATGACAACGGCGTTCGGGGTCCGGAGGGCATTATGGAAAAAAGCATTACCCTCTCCCTTGCACGGCGGATTGCAGCCGCACTTGAAGACGACTGCAAAGTGGTGCTGACCCGAACCGATGATTACGGGATGAAAATATTCGAACGGACCGCTGCGGCTAACCATCTAAAAGCCGATCTTTTTATCAGTCTTCATACCGGTGGAAGTTTTCTTCATAAAACAAGCGGTATTTCAATCTTTTATTTTGATGACTCATCCACAACCGATCAGCGGAAACAGCAGACACTCTCAAACCCGGATAAAAATGTCCCTGCCCCGATTGCCTGGCATACCATCCAGCTAAAGCATCAAAAGGCCAGTCGGGGGCTTGCTGAAATAATCAGAGGGGACCTCAAGGCACAAACCGGCTCTTTTAAAAGACCGGTGCAAATCGCTCCATTGATGGTGCTTGAAGGGGCTGACATGCCGGCCGTGCTGATTGAAATCGGATATCTGACAAATCCGGCCGAAGAGAAAAAGCTGGCTGATCCGCTTTATCTTTCTGACCTTGC
>CAZSON010000158.1:0-3484 GCA_964608375.1 uncultured Desulfobacter sp.
CCGGCAACCACCGGAGTATAAAATGAGTATATCGAAGAAAATAGAAATCATGCAGGACAAACAGTCCTGGATACGTCAAATGTTTGAAAAAGGAGCGGCCCTGAAGGCGCTGCACGGCGCTGAGAATGTCTATGATTTAAGCCTGGGTAATCCAAACCTCCCTCCCCCGGATAAATTCCGGAATGTTTTAAGGGACACGGTGAACTCTGCTAAAAAAGGGGATCACGGGTATATGCCCAATACCGGATATCCCCATGTGCGCCGGTCTGTGGCCGCCTACATATCCACTGAGCAAAAAAGTCCGCTCACAGAAAACGACATCATCATGACCTGTGGCGCGGCCGGCGCCCTCAATGTCATCTTCAAGACCATACTTGATCCAGGGGATGAAATCATATCCCCGGCCCCTTATTTTGTAGAATACAATACATACGTTGACAACCATGGCGGCATTTTAAAATCTGTTTTGACCCAGCCGGATTTTGCCCTCGACCTGGACGCTGTCGCGGCTGCCATTACCGCAAAAACAAAAGGGGTCCTCATCAATTCACCGAATAATCCCACCGGGCAGGTCTATGGAGAAGAGGAGATCAGGGCTCTGGGAATATTGCTGAAGGATATGTCAGAAAAAAGGAACCGAATCATATATCTGATCTCAGATGAGCCGTATCGTAAGATCATCTACGATGGCATTGAAGTGCCAGGCATCTTTCCGCACTATGCGGAAAGCATTATTGCCACTTCATATTCCAAGGATATTTCAATCCCCGGGGAACGAATTGGGTGTATTGCAGTCAACCCGGCAGCCACCTTTCATGAATCGCTTTTAGGTGGTATGGCGCTGGCCAACCGGATTTTAGGGTTTGTCAACGCGCCGGCGCTCATGCAGCGTGTGGTGTCATCCCTGCAGGGAGAAAGCGTTGATGTGTCCGTATATGCCGGAAAAAGAGAGCTTTTGTGTAACGGCTTAGCAGAGTGTGGGTATGATTTCATAAAACCTTCCGGTGCGTTTTATCTGTTTCCGAAATCTCCGATTGAAGACGATGTCAAATTTGTTCAGGCGCTCCAGGACCAATTGATTCTGGCCGTGCCCGGGAGCGGATTTATGGGGCCCGGATATTTCAGGCTCGCCTTCTGTGTGGAAGATCAAACCATTTTAAACGCGATGCCCGGTTTCAGAAAAACAATAGAAAGTTTTAAGTAGAAAGGGCCCAAAAATGAAGATACTGAAGATTGATCACCTCGGCATTGCTGTAAACAGCATTGATAAAACCAGTCGTTTTTGGACAGACATTCTCGGTTTGGAGTTTGAAGGAACCGAAATTGTTGAAGAGCAAAAGGTCACCACCGCCTTTTTTCCGGTGGGAGATAGTGAAGTGGAACTCCTGGAATCGACCATGCCCGATGGACCGATCGCCAGATACCTTGAAAAAAAGGGGGAAGGGGTACAGCATATCGCTTTTCGTGTGGAAAACCTCGAAAACGCATTGGAAGAGTTAAAGGAAAAAGGCGTGAGACTGATTGATGAAAAACCGAGAAAAGGTGCAGGCGGAGCAAAAATTGCATTTTTACACCCCAGGTCAACTCACGGCGTGCTGGTTGAGCTATGCGAGCGATAGGGTTTTCAGAGTTACCCTTTTATTCCGCTGCATCATCGTTCATTTTAGTCATACGAAAGGAATCGGATCATGGGCATTGTAAAAGATAAAATACAGGACCTTAATCACCGGCGAGAAAAGGTTCTGCAAATGGGCGGTGAAAAAGCAATCGCCAACCAGAAAGGAAAGGGAAAACTGACCGCCCGTGAACGATTGCATCTTCTATTCGATCCAGGAACATTTCGGGAAATCGATATGTTCGTGACGCATCGGTGTGTCAATTTCGATATGGAAAAAACCGATATTCCCGCCGATGGTGTGATCACCGGCCATGGTCTTGTAGATGGAAGACCTTTGTTTGCCTACGCCCAGGACTTCACTTCCAGGGCCGGATCCTTAGGTGAAATGCATGCAAAAAAAATCTGCAAAATCATGGATCTGGCCCTAAAGGCAGGGACACCTTTTGTGGGAATGAACGATTCCGGAGGCGCCAGAATTCAGGAGGGAATCGATTCCCTTTCAGGATATGCACAAATTTTCTATCGAAACTCCCTTTCTTCAGGTGTCATCCCCCAGATTTCAGCGATCATGGGCCCCACGGCCGGCGGTGCTGTCTATTCACCGGCAATGACGGATTGGGTTTTTATGGTTAAAAACAGCAGTTATATGTTTATCACCGGTCCGGAGGTGATCAAGTCGGTGACCGGCGAAGAGGTTACCTTTGAAGAGCTCGGTGGCGCCATGACCCATAATGAAAAGAGCGGTGTCGCTCAGTTCGCAGGTGAAAGCGATGAGGACGTTATAAATCAGATAAAAAGACTGCTTAGCTATCTCCCATCAAATAATATGGAAGATCCTCCGAAACAAGATGCGGGTGATCATCCAAACCGTACGGATCTCAAACTGGACACCATAATTCCGGACAGCCCCAGTCAGGCGTATGATATGAAGGAGGTGATCCGCAGCATTGTGGACAACAGTGAGTTTTTCGAACCGTATGAATTTTACGCAAAAAATATCATCGTATGTTTTGCACGGCTCAATGGGCGAAGTATCGGAATTATTGCAAACCAACCCCAGGTGCTTGCCGGCTGTCTTGATATCGATGCATCTGATAAAGCGACACGCTTCATTCGTTTCTGTGATGCTTTTAACATTCCGATGCTCACGATTGCAGATGTCCCGGGCTATCTGCCCGGCAGCCAACAGGAATGGGGCGGAATAATTCGTCACGGCGCAAAACTTCTCTGGTGCTATTCCGAGGCCACCGTTCCGAAGCTCCTTGTGGTTACCCGTAAAGATTATGGCGGGGCCTATATCGCAATGTGTTCCGAGGGGCTTGGCGCCGATATGTCCTTTGCCTGGCCCAGCGCGGAGATTGCCGTCATGGGCGCCGCAGGTGCAGCAAATATCATCCACCGGCGGGAGATCAAAGAAGCGGAAGATCCGGTCAAAAAACGGGAACAAAAGATCGAGGAATACAACAATCTTTTTTCAAATCCTTACTGCGCAGCAAACAGGGGATATGTCGATGCCGTAATTTTGCCGAGCGAGACCCGACCGCGGTTGATCGAAGCCCTGGAAATCATCTGTAACAAACGGGAACTCAGACCCCCGAAAAAACATGGGAACATCCCGGTATAAATGGAGCTCAAATGTCTAAAGAAAAAAAGATGGCTGCTGCGATATCTGCGGTTATGGCCTATATTCGAACAGAGGAAGAGCTGACCACCCTGCAGTCAACAGCCTTAGATCGACCGATGCCATCTCCGACTCAACATCCTGTCGCAGATCCGGTGCGGTTGTGGGGTATCAGCGGCAGACAGACCCAGATGCAAATAAGGATGCAGATGCAGATGAAGGCTTTTCACCGATTTAAATAATGA
>CAZSON010000158.1:3584-6796 GCA_964608375.1 uncultured Desulfobacter sp.
AAATAATGACAATTTGTAACCTGCAATCAGGAGGAGAAGAGCAAGATGAGCGATCATAACCAAGTCAAAATAACTTCCATGAACTACCAAAAGGATAGGCCGAGCGCTAAAAATCCGGTTAAGATTGAAGATCTGACCTTTCGAGACGGGCATCAATCCATTTTTGCTACAAGGGGCCGGACCGAAGATATGATCCCAGTGGCGGAAAGGATGGACGAAGTCGGTTTCTGGGCAATGGAGATATGGGGCGGCGCAACCTTTGATACCATGCACCGGTTTTTAAATGAAGACCCATGGGAACGGATCCGGACCTTGAAACGGTATATTAAAAAGACGCCTTTTTCCATGTTGTTGAGAGGCCAGAATCTGGTGGGATACCGAAATTATGCCGATGATGTTGCCGCCGCTTTTGTCGAACGCTCTGTTGCAAACGGTATAGACATATTCAGGACCTTTGATGCGTTAAATGATTTTCGGAACTTCGAGACGGTTGTTCCGGTGATTAAAAAGAGCAAAAAACACTTTCAGGGTTGTATCTGTTACTCGTTGACCGAACCCCGGATGGGCGGCGATGTTTACAACCTTGACTATTATATCCGGAAAGCAAAAGATCTCGAGGCGATGGATGCAGACAGTATCTGCATCAAAGACATGGCCGGCATGATCGCCCCTTATGATGCTTATGCCGTTGTCAAAGCGTTAAAGGGTGCGGTAAGAGTTCCAATTCACCTTCACAGTCACTTTACATCCGGCATGTCATCGATGAGCGTACTCAAGGCCATCGAGGCCGGAGTCGATATTGTTGACACCTGTATGACACCTTACGCATTTAGGACATCCCACGCCGCAATTGAGCCCCTCGTCATGGCACTTCTCGGAACCAACCGGGATACGGGATTTGATATCAAACAGCTTGCCGGAATAAACGAAATTCTTGAAAGAGATATTTTGCCAAAATATAAGCACCTTCTGGATGATACGAAGGTCTCGATCATCGATATCAATGTCCTCCTCCATCAGACGCCGGGCGGCATGTTGAGCAACCTTGTAAACCAGCTTCGGGAGTTGGATGCGCTTGATAAAATCGATGCGGTTTATGAAGAGCTTCCAAAAGTCAGGAAAGATTTGGGCCAAATACCGCTGGTCACTCCGACCAGCCAGATTGTCGGAATTCAGACTGTGAACAATGTTCTCTTTGACGATGAAAAGGAACAATATAAAATGATTACCGACCAGGTCAAAGACCTCTGTTACGGGCTGTATGGGAAAACGGCCGTACCGATTAATCCACAGCTGCAGAAAAAAGCGCTCAGCGGATACTCAAGAGGAGAAAAGCCGATTAGCTGCCGGGCTGCAGAGGTTGTGGAATCTGAGCTCGCAAAGGCCAAAGAGGATGTTAGCGGGCTCGCCGCAGATTTGGATGATACCCTTATTTATGCCCTATATCCGGTCACCGGCAAGCGCTTTTTGAAGTGGAAATACGGCAAAGATGAAGTGCCCGAAGAGGTGAGACCGAAAACCCTCGAACAAATAAAGACAGAGCAGGGACTCATTCAAAAGGCCAAAGCCGGTCAGTTGGTGGAAAAAAAGCAAAAAGAAGCCCCGTCAAAAACTGAAAATATCAGAACTTTTAATGTATTTGTTGAGGATGAATATTTTGAAATCGGTGTTGATGAAGTCGGCGGAATACCAAGGGTTTACGACATCCGTCCGATGACGCCCGCCCAGGGACAGATTAGTGCTCCGATAACAGCGCCTGCACCAGCCCCTCCGGTTGTCCAGGCGCCGCCGCCTAAACCTGCATCACCCAAACCAAAGGCCGAAATTAAGGCCCCGGCACCCTCTGAACCTGCGGTCAAACCGGCTGCAGCTACGGCTGCTGGAAGCGGTGATAGAACCCCGATGATCGCTCCGATGCCCGGTATGATTGTCCGATATGAAAAAAAACTGGGAGACGCGGTAACAGAGGGAGAAACCGTCGTGATCCTTGAAGCGATGAAAATGGAAAATGCGCTGCCCGCACCGGCTGATGGCATTATTAAAGAAATCAATTTTGGTGTCGGGGATTCTGTTTCAAAAAATGATGTGCTCTGCATCATTGGATAAAAAGAAAAACCATGTCTTATGAAAATCCACGAATATCAAGCCAAGAAATTATTTAAAAAATACGACGTTCCTATCCCCGATGGCGATGTCGTTTCCACCGTTGATGGGGCAAAGCAGATCGTCAATAAATTAAGTGGATTTCCGGTGGTGCTGAAAGCGCAAATCCATGCGGGCGGCCGTGGCAAAGGCGGTGGTGTCAGACTGGCAACATCCATGGAGGAAGCGACCCAATTTGCTGATCAAATTATTGGGATGACGCTGGTTACCGATCAGACAGGGCCTGAAGGACAACAGGTTCGAAAAATTCTGGTGGAAAGAGGGCTCAATATTTCAGAAGAGCTTTACCTTGGGATTACACTCGATAGGTCAAATGCGAAGATAGTGGTCATGGCAAGTAAAGCAGGTGGCATGGAAATCGAAGCGGTCGCCGAAGAATCACCTGAAAAGATTATCAAAGTTTACATCAACCCGCTTTTGGGGATTTTGCCGTTTCATTGTCGTGCTATCGCGTTCGGTCTTCAACTTCCACCTTTTGTTTTAAAGTCATTTTATAAAATACTGACAAATCTATTCCGCCTGTTTGTCGAATACGACTGCTCACTTTTGGAGATAAATCCCCTTGTGATCACCAAAGAAAAAACCTTAATGGCGCTTGATGCCAAAATCAACTTTGACGACAATGCTCTGTTCCGGCACAGAGAGATTGCAGATTGCCGGGATCCGGATGAAGAGGACCCCTTTGAGGTGGAAGCTTCAAAATATAATCTCAACTATATCAGGCTGAATGGAAATGTGGGAAACATGGTCAATGGTGCCGGTCTGGCTATGGCAACTATGGATATTATAAAGCGCGCAGGCGCCGAGCCGGCAAATTTTCTTGATGTGGGTGGCGGCGCAAATGAGCAAATGGTTGAAATCGGACTCAAAATCATTCTCGATGATAAAAATGTAAAAGCGGTCTTGATCAATATATTCGGCGGCATACTCCGCTGTGATGTTCTGGCCAAAGGGGTTGTTGAGGCCGCAAAAAAAACCGGCATCGATCTACCGGTCGTCGTTCGCATGGAGGGAACCAATGTCGACGAGGGGCGGCGAATCCTTTCTGA
>CAZSON010000159.1:0-4523 GCA_964608375.1 uncultured Desulfobacter sp.
GTTTGGCTATCCTCTGTCACTGCGTCGATCATCGCATCAATCTGATCATCCCTGAAATTGTTTACCTGGAACGCTTTCATCGGGCAGATCGAAGCACAGATCCCGCACCCCATACATTTGACCTCGTTGTGGCTGATCTTACCATCTTTGTCGATAAACGGAGAATCAAAAGGGCAGATTCTCAGGCAGGTCAGGCATGACATGCAGACATCCCTGTTATGTTTGGCAATAATCCCAGAGACTCCCAGTTTTACTTTTGCGAGCAAAACGCCAGCACGACCTGCAGCAGCCAGCGCCTGGCTGATGGTTTCATCCAGATTCTTAGGTGCATGGGCGAGCCCGGCGAGGAAAAGACCCTCGCTCGGAAAATCAACCGGCCTGAGCTTAACATGGGCTTCAAGAAAATATCCATCCGGATTTCTTGTCAGCTTGTACATCTTACCCAGTTGATCGGATGTGGGGTGCGGCCTTAAACCGGTTGAAAGAACCAAATATTCCGCCCCCATGGTAATTTCCCGGTTCAGCATGTAATCGAAAGCCTTTATACGGACCCCTCCGGGGGTGATTTCAACTTCCGGTTTCCGGTCGACCGTGAACCGCACAAAGAGAACGCCCATGTCCCGGGCCTTCTTGTAGTAGTCCTCCCTCAGACCGTAAGTTCGAATATCACGATAAAAGATGGTCACCGCTGCATCCGGCGATTTTTCCTTAATGGCGATGGCGTTTTTAATCGCATCCTGACAACAGATTCTGGAGCAGTAGTTGTTCGGTTCTTCACGGGAGCCCACACACTGGATCATTACATAGCGTTGGCCTGATTGGGGTCCTTCGCGTTCCAACCGTTCTTCAAGATCCTGTTGTGTAATAATCCGGTCGGTCTCCCCAAAGCGGTATTCGGTCGGTTCATAGGCCTGGCCGCCGATTGCAATCAATATGATGCCGTGTTCCAGGGAGGTGCCGTCGGTCAACGTCGTTTTGAAGTTGCCGACAAACCCATCGGTCTTTTTGACTTCAACGCCCAGGTGTGTCGTAATTTTCGGGTGCTGTTCCACCTGCGCAATTTTATCCGATAAAAACTCCTGAACATCGCTCCCGTCAAGGGTGCGGTGGAGGTTGTTGACCAAACCGCCCAAACGATTTTCTTTTTCGACAATATGGACATGATGGCCCTGATCCGCCAGTGAAATAGCCGCCACCATTGCGGCTATACCGCCGCCGATAATCATCGCAGCATGGGTGACATCAACAGAGCCGGTTTCGACCGGTTCAAGAAGCCTTGCCTTGGCAACATTCATTTTTACGATGTCCATGGCTTTTTCCGTCGCGACCTTATTTTGGCCCATATGACACCATGAACACTGTTCACGAATATCGGCCAGCTCAAAGAGGTACTTGTTAATGCCGGCATCCCGAATGGTATCTTGAAAAAGCGGCTCATGGGTTCTGGGGGTGCAGGATGCAACCACAACCCGGTTCAGCTTCTTCTCCCTGACCAGTTTTTTGATCTTTTCCTGGCTGTCCTGGGCACAGGCATAAAGCATATCCTCGGAGTGGACGACATCGGGCAGCTCACCCCCTTCTTTCGCCACTTTTTTCACGTCAACGGTCTGGGAAATATTAATTCCGCAGTGGCAGACGAATAATCCGACACGGGTGCCTTCTGTTTTTACATCCCGCTCAGGAGGTAATTTTTTGACCATTATCTCAGTACCGCGGGATTCCCCCAAAAGCGCCATTGTGCTGCCTGCTACGGCGCTTCCCTGCATTACGGTCTCTGGAATGTCCTTCGGCCCCTGATAAGTGCCGGCAACGTATATGCCGGGTCGTGAGGTTGCTACCGGGTTGAACTCGGTGGTCTTTGCAAATTGATAGCCGTTCGGCTCGATGCTGAAAATCCTGGCAAACGCTTCGGCGTCTGCGCGCGGTTCGAGGCCGATGGAGAGTACCGCCATATCAAAGGTTTCATCGACCAGAGTTCCATCCTCCATTGCATACCTGAAGATAAGATCGCCGGTTCCTGATTCCTCCCGAACCGCCGAAATCATCGCCCTTTGATAGCGTATGCCGAACTGATCCCTGGCACGATCTACATACTTATCAAAATCCTTGCCAAAGGCCCTCATTTCCATATAGAAAACCGTCGGCTCGATCAGACGGTCATGTTCTTTTGCGATGACCGCCTGTTTAGTGGTGTACATACAACATACCGACGAACACCAGGGATTTGCGTTGTGGGAATCCCGTGAACCCACGCATTGAATCCATGCAATTTTCCGGGGGTGCTTTCCATCCCCGGGCCGCTTAACCACACCTTGGTTTGGTCCGGAAGCCGAGAGGATACGCTCGAACTGGATGGAAGTGACCACATTCGGCCATCTGCCTAGACCCAGTTCCTGCCGGACCGTAGCGTCATATCGATCGAGCCCCGGGCTGAGAATAATCGCCCCGACCTTTACGTCAAACACCTTCTCCGTGTCATCCCATTTGATAGCACCGGATGGGCAAAACTTCTCGCAGGCTTTGCACTTCCCTTTTTTGAAATAAATACAATCCGGCCGACTGATGGCACGGGTATTCGGCAAAGCCTGTGGGAAGAGGGAGTAAATCGCCTTTCTTACCGCAAGGCCCTGTTCGTATTCGCTGCTGACCTTTTTGGGGCATTTCTCCTCACAGATCCCGCACCCAGTGCACAATTCCGGATCTACATACCTGGGATGCTGTCTGACTTTGGCCGTAAATCTGCCCGGCTCTCCCTCAACCGAAAGCACCTCGGCCAGTGTATGAAGATCAATATCAGGATGTCGGCCAAGTTCCACCATTTTGGGCGAAATCATGCACATCGCACAGTCCCCGGTAGGAAAGGTTTTATCCAACATAACCATGGTCCCACCTACGGCAGACTCTTTTTGCACCAGGTGGACTTTATAGCCGGAATTTGCCAGATCGAGGGCGGCCTGCATTCCACCGATCCCAGCTCCCACGATCAAAACAGACCCACTTTTGGCGGGTTTGATAGATTCTTTTTCGCTCATACCAGGTTTAACTCCTTCAAAAGCCGGGTGCTCTCAACAAAATGCCGATCGATTTGCAGCTCTCCCGGATCGATCCCCATGGCAATTCCTATCAGTTCGGTGATAAAATAGACAGGGAGTCGTTGAGGAATATCATATTCTTTACAAAAACGGTCCTGATAAGCATCCATATTCATCTGGCACATCGGGCAGGTGGTCACAAAGCAGTTTGCTTCCCTTGCAACTGCATCCCCCATTATGGTCGCCATCAGTTTGAGACCGGTCTCTTCATCGTTAACAGAGGCGGAAGCACCGCAGCAGTAAGTCTTATAGTTCCAGTCGATCGCATCGACTCCCAGCACCTTTAAAATCTTCTCCATTCCCTGTGGATTCTCCACATCATCCGGTACAGCAACTGTTTGTGGAAACCGGGTCAGAAGGCAGCCATAATAACATACCGGTTTGAGCCCCGTGAGTTTTTTGGTTATCTTTTCCGCAAGCGCCCCTGACGCAACCGTTGGAAGCAGCACCTCCAAAATAGATGAAATCTTGATCTTTTCCGTAATCTTTTTCGAGAGTTCAGCGTTGATATCTTCCTTTAAAGCCGGCGCTTCATCGAGCGTCTTTTGAGCGATCAGGGTCCTCGAATAACAGGCTGAACACGGGATCACCATTTCGGAAAAACCCGCATTTTCGACAATCCCCAGATTTCGAGCTGGCATCGCCACCGCCAACAGGTCATCCACCTTACCTGCAGAGGTCGCTCCGCAGCAGTTCCAATCCTCTATTTCTTTGAGATAAATACCGATTTCACTGAATATCCGTCGGCACTGAACATCATAAAGCGAGGAAGAGGCGTGCAAAGTACATCCTGGATAATACGCAATATCCATTGTTAACCTCGTATTTTATCTTTCATCTTATAAAGGCGCTTCAGCTCTTTTCGTCCCTTGGACGACTCAAATCCAAAATGCATGCGTTTGAGTTTGTGCATCGAAAGTCCCAGTTTGGATTGTAGTTTTAACTCCCTGTAAATATTTTTAAAATTTAGCTTCTTAATGTCCTTTAACGTGTTTTTTATTTCATAGGAAATCATAAACGGCATTTCATTGACCCGACCGCGGCCCAGGCCTGCACCGGTAAAACTTTTATGAAAATGCTCGACCTTAGGGCTTAAAGCTTCCAGATGGGCCTCCTTGGACATCTTTTTGATGGTTTCGGTGATCCTGGCGGTTTGAATATCATTTGGACACCTGGTGCCGCAGGTATAGCAGGAAACGCATTTCCAGACCAGTTGATTGTTTAGCGTCTGTTCCCGGTCACCGAGCGCCACCATTCGAATGAGCCTGTCCGGCGTCACAAAGCCGGTCTCCTCACCAACCGGGCAGCCGGCCGCACAGCGCCTGCATTGGTAACAGGCCGTTAAGTTCTGCCCCGACCGTTCCATAACCTCTTTCATTAGAGAGTTCGCACTTTCGGGTTTAAATTCGAGTGGCGATGCCGTCATTTTTT
>CAZSON010000159.1:4623-6796 GCA_964608375.1 uncultured Desulfobacter sp.
CAGGAACCTTTTTCCGGATCAAGGGAGATGTTTAAAGAATTCGCCCAGGAAGAACACAAACACCGGAATCTTCTAGAAAAATTTGAACAGGGGGATATCGATGAAGGTATCGGTCAATATAAGTTTAAATGGATACCCGACATAAAACGGAGCGATTACACCATCGATATTGATTACAAAAAAGGGATGCCTTATAGCGATATCCTGCTGATTGCTATGAAGCGGGAGGAAAAAGCGCTGAAACTTTACAACGATCTGCTGAAAGATGCTCAGGAAGAGAATACAAAGCAACTTTTTAAGATACTTTGTCAGGAAGAAGCAAAACACAAACTCGCACTTGAAACCCTGTATGATGATTTCATGGCAAAAATGGGCGATTGAGAAATTTACTGAAATCTGACGGCCTGCTTCTTCTAGCTGCGATTATTTGGGGCTTCGCCTTTGTAGCCCAACGGGTGGGGATGGTTTATATCGGACCATTTTTATTTAACGGGGTCCGGTTTGCCCTCGGCTGTCTGGTTCTTTTGCCCTTGGTTCTAAAAAATCGATGGCGACCGATTCTTCCGGCAACAAAATCTGTCTCTTTAAGCATCAAAGCGAGCATTTCAGCCGGAGCTCTGGCCGGCTTCGCTCTGTTTTCCGGCGCATCTTTTCAACAGGTGGGGCTGATCTATACGACCGCGGGAAATGCAGGTTTTATCACCGGACTTTATGTAGTTATTGTTCCACTCTTTGCGCTTTTTTGGGGAACGAAGACAAGTTTCGGGACGTGGAGCGGTGCCTCTTTGGCCGCTGTAGGACTATACCTATTAAGTGTGACCGAACATTTGACAATTTCTTTCGGCGATTTGCTGGAAATTATCGGCGCATTTTTCTGGGCAGGACATGTCCTCATTATCGGCCGGCTTGCATCTAAAATCGATTCCTTGCAGCTCGCTTTTTTTCAGTATGCAGTCTGTGCCATTCTGAGTCTGATCACGGCATTTTTTTTCGAAACTTTTACACTTTACAGTCTCCTGCAAGCAGCGATTCCGATTTTATATGGCGGCGCACTCTCAGTCGGTGTGGCGTACACCTTACAAATAATCGGGCAGCGGCACGCCCATCCAGCGCATGCAGCGGTCATTTTAAGTCTGGAAGCGGTCTTTGCGGCTGTCGGCGGTCGAATCGTTTTAGAGGAAATCCTGACGGTCAGAGAAACATTCGGGTGCGGATTGATGCTGTCGGGAATGCTTTTTTCTCAGCTTTGGGGATTGTCATTGAAGAACCGTTCAAGCCCGAATGACGGGATCTTTGCTGCGCTTTGATAAACCACGGAAAATGCGCTCGCTGTTTCGGTTCAATTCCCTTGCAAATAGGAGTTGAATGACTTGACACATCCGGACCCTTCTCTTATTCTTACCCCTAGTTGCAGTGCTTTTTCGTTGATGGTAAAGGAAACCGGCATGATTCAAAAGGTTCTGAAAAATTTATCCCTGTTTTTTGTGACATTTCTTTTCTTTAGCTTCCTGCTAATTTCCGGCTGCCAAACTCACAATGAAACGTTTTTCAAACACGAGGCATTCTTTTTTAAGACTAATCGGCTGGTATTCACCGGCTTTAAACCCGCCCTTTTCCCTGGAGATAAACCGGGGTTGGTCCGAGATTCAATTTCCGGGGCTGTCTTTATGGCGGAACCGGTTCCTCAACATGTGGCCGATATGATGACGAACCTCCTGTTTGAAAAGCTTATCGCCGATAAAAAATACGATCTCATATCGCCGGATCAGGCCGAGGGCGCCATTTCAATAATTGTTGAATCAGATAAAAAAGTCGATTTAAAACCGCTATTGTTGTTTCAAAAGGTGGGTAAGGCGTTTGAAGCAGACGCTGTGCTGGTCGGCAAAATTTACAGATGGCGTGAGAGAATAGGCGCCGATTACAGCGTTCAGAGCGCTTCATCGGTTGCATTTGATTTGCAGCTTATCCGACCGGCAGACGGTGCGCTCCTCTGGCGAGGCCGCTTTGATAAAACCCAGCAGGCTTTATTTGATAACCTGCTCGATCTTGGCACATTTTTCCGGGGCAAGGCTCGATGGATGACGGCAGAAAAGCTTGCCATGATCGGGCTCGAAGATCTGATAAACAAAATGCCGGGAAAGGCTCAGAAAAACGATGAGCCTGAACACTGATG
>CAZSON010000160.1:0-6768 GCA_964608375.1 uncultured Desulfobacter sp.
TGCCGATACCATCAAGATCGGTGAAATCCAGACCTACAGCAAATTGACAAATTTCACGTTTCCATATCGAAATGGCCGGCAACTAGCGCTTGAGGAGATCAACAACGCCGGTGGCGTAGACGGCAAAATGCTGGAAATTATTTCTCGCGATGATGCCGGAAAACCGGGGACCGCTGTCAATGCGGCTGAAGAATTAATCCGAAAAGACAAGGTTGCCCTCCTCATGGGGACCTTTTTCTCGCATGTGGGGTTGGCTGTTACCGATTTCGCCAAGCGCAACAAAGTCCTGTTTGTAGCCGCCGAGCCGCTCTCCGATGCCGTTGTGTGGGCCAAGGGAAATCGTTACACCTTTCGTCTGCGGCCCTCAACCTATATGCAGGCGGCCATGCTGGCTGAAGAAGCCGCCAAAAATCCGGCCAAACGCTGGGCTACCATCGCTCCCAATTATGCTTACGGAAAAGACGCGGTCAAATCCTTTAAAAAGGTGTTGAAGGCCAAACGTCCCGATGTGGAATTTGTCACCGAACAATGGCCGGCCCTGTTTAAAATCAACGCCGGTTCCGAAATTCAGGCGCTCAAAGACGCCAAACCGGAAGCTATTTACAATGTTACCTTTGGCGGTGATCTGGCAAAATTTGTCCGCGAAGGAAAATTAAGAGGATTCTTCAAAGATATTTTTGTGGTTAGCCTGCTGACCGGCGAACCCGAATATATCGATCCGCTGAAAAACGAGGCACCGGAAGGCTGGCTGGTCACCGGTTATCCCTGGTATGACATCAATACACCGGACCACTCAAAATTCTTAAAGGCGTATCAAAAGAAGTTTAATGATTACCCACGAACCGGATCGGTGGTCGGGTATAACGTCCTCATGGCCGTTGCCCATATGTTAAAGAAGGCCAAGTCGATTGACACGGAAACCATGGTGGCTGCCATGGAAGGGTTGACCTTCGATTCTCCGGTCGGTCCCGTCTCCTTCCGAAAAATTGATCACCAATCAACAATGGGTGCCTATGTGGGTTACACGGGCCTAAAAAAAGGAAAAGGGATCATGGTCAAGTGGCATTATGCGGACGGCAAGAACTATCTGCCAGGTGATGCGGAAGTCCGGAAATTACGACCTTAATCATCATGAACATACCGGGCATGGCCGGAGCGGTCATGCCTGGTAACCTCAAATACCTTCTTCTGACACAACTTCCACGACCTGATTTGGTGAAAATACGTTGGGCTTTTATATTGTTCAGATTCTCACAGGACTATCCGACGCATCGGCTCTATTTCTAGTCGCAGCGGGATTGTCGCTGATTTTCGGTGTCTCGCGTATCGTGAACTTGGCACACGGCTCTTTTTATATGGTCGGAGCCTACGTAGCTTACTACCTGATTGCTTTTCTGCCCCATAGCGCTTTTTCATTTTGGGGGGGTATTTTGGCTGCCGCCCTGGTGGTCGGCTTAATCGGCGTTCTGATCGAATTCCTACTGCTGAGGCGCCTCTACCACGCACCCGAGCTTTTTATCCTTTTCGCCACCTTTGGCATCGTTTTAATCATCCAGGATCTTTCCAGATGGCTCTTTGGCCCAGAAGACCTGCTCGGCCCCCGGGCGCCCGGCCTGGACAGCAGCATAGATATCATGGGAACCTTACTCCCGCAGTATGACCTGGCTCTGATCATGATTGCACCACTCGTCCTCGGTGGGATCTGGCTACTGCTGAATCGGACGAGATGGGGAATCCTGGTGCGAGCGGCCACCGAAGACCGGGAAATGTCGAGCGCACTGGGGGTTAATCAGGCTTGGCTCTTTACCAGCGTTTTTTTCATCGGCTCGGTTCTGGCAGGGTTCGGCGGGGCTATCCAATTACCCAAGGGAGGCGCAGACCTCCTCATGGATTTAAATGTCATTGCCGCAGCATTTGTTGTGGTTGTCGTTGGTGGTATGGGGAGTCTCCCGGGTGCATACCTGGCCGCAGTCATCATCGGGGAGCTCAGCTCCTTCGGGGTTCTGATATTCCCGGAAAGCACGCTGGTCCTGATGTTTCTGGTCATGGCGGTAGTTCTGGTAATTCGTCCATACGGTCTGTTGGGCCAGGCCGAAGCCCATGGGCATGCGTCGTCCGGTATCGCTGAGTCTTTTCTCAAACCGGCCACAAAAAAGCTCAGACTTTTAGGGGGGGCGTTATTGCTGTTCGTAGCCCTGACCCCGCTGTTTGTAGATTCTTATCAGCTGGTTCTGATGACCGAAATGGCGATATTTGCATTGGCCACCATGAGCCTTTATTTTATGATGGGGCCCGGCGGTATGGTCTCTTTCGGGCATGCGGCATTTTTTGGCGGTGGCGCCTATGCTGCGGCATTAAGCGTCCACTACCTTCAAACTCCGATGATGATAACGATTTTTTTAGCCCCGCTGTTGACGGGACTTTTAGCGTTGATTATCGGTTGGTTCTGTGTTCGATTGTCCGGCGTTTACCTTGCCATGCTGACATTGGCGTTCGCCCAAATCTGCTGGTCCATCGTGTTTCAGTGGGGAGAGTTTACCGGCGGTGACGATGGCATTTTGAGTATCTGGCCATCCGCATGGGCTAGCGAAAAGGTGGTCTTTTATTATCTAACGATGGTTTTGTGTATCGGCGGCATCCTTGTGCTCCGCCATTTTATATTCACCCCTTTTGGTTATACCTTGAGGGCCTGTCGAGACTCCGCTCTGCGAGTCGATTCCATCGGCATCAATTTGCGACAACACCAATGGTTTACCTTTACGATCGCCGGTGTTTTTGCAGGACTTGCAGGAAGCATCTACGTGTTTTCAAAGGGAAGCGTATTTCCGGATGAAATGGCAATTCCGAGATCATTCGATTTCTTATATATGGTGCTGTTGGGCGGCATTGAGGCCCTGTTTGGACCGGTCGTCGGATCGGCCGCTTTCACATGGCTTCATGATAAGATATCGCATGTTCATTTTTGGCAACTTATTTTAGGATCTATTTTTATCTTGCTTGTGGTTGTCTTTCCCCAGGGGATTGCCGGATCGGTTCGGAAGAGGTTGGGCGTCTATTTTATCGATAATTCGGACTAAAGGTGGATCGAAAAAAACCATGCCTAATATTCTTAAAGTACAAAACCTTTCCAAATCGTTTGGCGGCGTCAAAGCGGTTCACAAAGTAAGCTTTGAATTAGCAGAAGGTCAGTTGCTTGCCATGATCGGGCCAAACGGCGCAGGAAAATCGACCTGTTTTAATTTAATCAACGGGCAATTACGCCCTGACCGTGGCAATATCATCATCTTGGGTAAAAAAATCAATGGATTTCAACCAAGACGGGTATGGAAACTCGGCGTTGGCAGAACATTTCAGATCACATCGACGTTTTCCTCGATGACGGTTTTGGAAAACATACAGATCGCGATGCTTTCTTATCATAGACGCACAAAATCTCTCTTTAAAAAAGCTGAAAATCTTTATGTTGATGAATCCATGGACCTAATCCGGCAGGTGGGTATTGAAAACCAGTCTCATCGTGCATGCGGCGTGCTGGCTTATGGCGATTTGAAACGGGTGGAGCTGGCAGTAGCCCTTGCTAATAAACCCAAATTGCTGCTAATGGATGAACCGACCGCAGGCATGGGGCCTTCAGAGCGCCAGACATTGATGGAACTGACAAAAAAGATCGTTCGTTCTCAAAACATCGGTATTCTGTTTACAGAACACGATATGGATGTTGTTTTCAACCATGCGGAACGTATCATCCTTCTCAACAGGGGTGAACTGATTGCTCAGGGTACACCTGAAGAGGTTCGAAAAAATGATAAAGCCCAGAAAATTTATCTCGGAAGCGGAAAAGCCGTTAAATATGGCAATTGAGGATAGAGGAAATCATGCTTCGAGTTCATTTACTTAACACCTTCTATGGAAAGGCCCAGATATTATTTGACATATCGCTCGTTATTCAGCGCGGCGAAGTTGTTGTTCTCCTCGGCCGAAATGGTGCCGGTAAAACAACAACATTTAAAAGTATCATCGGTATTATTTCACCGAAAAGCGGCAAAATCACTTTTTGTAATCAGGAGATTCAGAATTTACCCCCTTTTAAAACCTGTATGCTTGGTTTGGGGTATGTGCCGGAGGATCGCCGCATCTTTTCTAACCTCACCATTCTTGAAAATCTTGAGGTCGGCAGACAACCACCTCGTCGAGGTTTTACACCATGGACGCCCGAGCGTTTATTCGAGTTATTTCCAAACCTGGAAGAAAGGCAGGCGTTGCCAGGGGGCTCACTGAGCGGTGGCGAGCAGCAAATGCTAACCATCGCCCGCTCCCTAATGGGGAACCCTGAAATGATAATCCTTGATGAGCCTTCCGAGGGACTGGCACCGGTAATTGTTGAGCAATTGGGAGAAACAATTCAAAAACTTAAAGATGAAGGTGTATCGATTTTACTGGCTGAACAAAATCTCAGTTTTGCAGAGGCTGTTTGCGACAGGGCTTACATCGTCTACCAGGGAAGCATCTGCCACGAAAGCACCATTGATGAATTGAGCAGTGAAGCCTATGAAAAGTACTGTTCCATTTAATAATCGGCGCTCTAGGTTAAGATCGTTCATGCCAGATCTATCTTTATCTCCTCACACGCCCGCGATGCATTTTATCTCCACGAGTGCGCCTTTTGGGAGTGCGCTCACCTCTACAACCGCACGGGCCGGTCGGTGCTCAGAAAAGTATTCCTGGTAGATCTGATTGAATTCGGCAAATTTTCCCATGTCGGTTAAGTACACATCGACCGATGCCACCTGATCCAGACCACTCCCGCCGGCTTTAACAACATGCAGGAGGTTGTCCAGTGCCTGACGGGCTTGAGATGAAAAATCCGTACTGACCAGTTCACCGGTTTCGGGGTGCATTCCGATCTGTCCGCTTG
The DNA here is from genome assembly GCA_964608375.1 of uncultured Desulfobacter sp. Classification (GTDB taxonomy): domain Bacteria; phylum Desulfobacterota; class Desulfobacteria; order Desulfobacterales; family UBA2156; genus UBA2156. The sequence continues at coordinate 4,916 of CAZSON010000160.1, forward strand.
CAAAAAGCAATGAACCCAATTTGATCCCCTGTGAGTATGGCCCTATGGCAGCAGGTGCTTTGTCTGTTTGGATTGCCTGTCCTTTCATAAAAAACCCCTCCTTAAATTATTCATCAGCTATTATTCGCTTCACGATATCTAACATTGGGGGTGACAATGACCTCCATTTAGGTTTTATTGCCTGGTTTTCATGCCATGTAAATTCAATGACATCATAGCGTTCCATAATGACATGCTCATTGTTTATTCCATATGTTGTGGAAGGGTAAAATTCAATAAATAGCATGCGATTGTGATCGATGCTAAATGTTTCGACGACCTTTGTTGCAATATGTCCGGCACAACTCTTTACAGACATTTTACTATCCGGCGCATCTGAAACAACCGCAATGATCGGCCTAAGATGTGTCAGGCCATTTATGTCTTCTTTTTTCAGATCATAGATACGAAGCCTGCACTTTCCGCCTCCCAACCTAAGCCGTCCACCCCATCCTTCCCAGAAGAATATATCGTCGTGTATCCGCACACCCGACACCTGAGTGATCATTCCAAGCTAATCTCGATTACGGTCGATTCATATCTGAATAGAACCCCGCCGGCGAGAAAATACCTTGCATTACCTTCATTAATGTAATATTTTCGCGCGGGTTTGTAAAACAAAAAAGGTCAATTTAAAAAACAACCGATGGAAATAGCCGATGAATGACGAAAACACCAATAGTTCTTTGCACCACCTTAGTTTTAAAGATAAAACGATACTTCTTATCGGTACGGCGCACGTATCAAGGGAGAGTGCAGATCTTGTCACTTCCGTTATCGGGGAAGAAAAACCGGATACGGTTTGTGTTGAACTCTGTGATTCCAGGTATCAGGCGATCCGGCAAAAAAATAAGTGGCAGGATACGAATATTATTAAAGTGATTAAAGATAAAAAAGCTTTTCTCCTTCTTTCAAATCTCCTTCTTGCTTCATTTCAGAAAAAAATTGCAAAAAAACTGAATATAAAGCCCGGCGAAGAAATGATAAAGGCGATTGAAACCGGTGAAGCTGTCGGGGCGAAAATTCATCTTGTCGACCGGGATATACGGATCACCCTTGGGAGAGTGTGGCGCATCATGGGTTTTTGGGAGAAAATTAAACTTCTTTTTCAACTTGTTCTATCAGTAGGGGAGATAGATGAAATAAGTGAGAACGACATCGAAAAAATGAAAGAACAGGATGTGTTGGAGTCCCTCCTATCAGAGGTTGGAAAATCGATGCCGGTTATGAAAAAAATTCTCATCGATGAGCGCGACCGCTACCTTGCGCATAAGATCCGGTCTGCCCCTGGAGAAAAAATTGTTGCTGTTGTGGGAGCGGGTCACATTCCGGGTATCAAAACATACTGGAACACGGATACGGACATAAAAGCTCTTGAAACGCTTCCCCCAAAAAAGAAAGGATCCGCGATTTTGAAATGGATTTTTCCTGCGATGGTACTCCTTCTTTTGATTTTCGGGTTCTTTTATGGTGGAACTGCTGCCGGCGCCCACATGATTAAGTGGTGGATAATTGCAAATGGCGTTTTGGCCGGCCTCGGCGCTCTTATCGCTTTTGCTCATCCGTTAACCATTTTATCTTCGATCATAGCTGCTCCGTTAACCTCCATAAATCCGATGATCGCTGCCGGATGGGTTTCCGGTTTGGTCGAAGCCATGACCCGAAAACCAAAGGTCAAAGACTTTGAAAACCTTCCGGAAGATATCCTCTCCATAAAAGGATTTTGGAAAAATAAGGTAACTCACATTCTCCTGGTCGTAATTTTCACCAATATAGGAAGTTCTCTGGGAACCATGGTAGCCCTGCCGTTGATG
>CAZSON010000161.1:0-6712 GCA_964608375.1 uncultured Desulfobacter sp.
CTGATCCCAGATGCCGCCAGGTTGCGGAATAATCTGATGTCCTCGCGGAAAAGAAGAAAATCCTGTATAATCAAATGTTTCGTTCAAGATCTCGGGCCGAGGTGGAGTGTATAACCGTGCTGTAAAAAATTTTGTATTATCTTCCTGCTCGGGATGGGCCCAGAAAGTAAGCGCTTCCCTTTGATTTGCATAGTCGATCAGCTGCTGGTAAGGCGCTGCCCCCTGGTCCCCGGAAAAAGGGTTAAATCCGGATTTATCGTTTGCCACCAAAGGCAAATTCCGATAGTCAGCTTGAGTTTGGAGACCAAATATAAGGATATGTCGGTTATATTCTCTGCACGTGAGCCAAAAAGGATTGCCTTGCCAGTAGTAAAAAGGAGAGGCTTCTACTCCATCGAGCACAGTCAGTTCCTTAAATTGATTTCGGATTTCCGATGTCATCGAAAGGTAATTGTCGATGCCCTTTGATAGAATCGATGGTCTTTCTAAACCTATATTCAGGTGATATTTCCATTTTCGGTCACTATAGTCTGTAAAAATCAGCACTTTCAATCCGCTGCGCAGTGCCAACTTAGCGGTTTGATGAGGAGAAAATCGCATCCCGCTAAAACTGGTATGTGTATGGATACTACCGATATTTTTTTGGTATCGGCTCGCCTCGACCGACATAAACCAATCCCCCTATCGCTCCCATGACCATAGTCATGAAAAACAAAGTCCATGAAAGGGCAACCGCTTCCGAAGACAAAACAAAACCGCCAAGAAAAAAGAGATATGCGCTTTCCCTTATTCCAATACCATTAATAGAAAACGGGATGAGTAATATGATAAAAATAAGAGGAACGATAAGACAAAAATAAATAAAAGGGACCTTTAGGTTAAGGGAAAGGGCTATCACATATGTATAAACGATCACATTGATTTGCAATAGCATCGAAAGAAGAAAGCCCATGGCAAAACTCCCCCGGTTTGATTTTAACGCATTTAAAACTTCACCTCCCTTTTTCATCATCTCTTCTATTTTTTTAAATCCCATTTTGTTAAGCACAAAAACAGCCGCCTTTGAAAAATGCGGAAATGAAATGGTCGACATGCCGATTAACGTGACAATGAACCATCCGATCACAGGCCAGACAAGATTGGCTATCTGGTATTTTTCCCAGAAATTTTGCCTTAAGAAAAAGGCAAATATAAGCGAGATTGCGGCAATAATGACCAGAGCAAATATCCCCATAATACGTTCAATCAGAATCGTCAGAATTGAAGTCCCGGGGCGATGACTATCCCGGGAAACATCGTAAGCCCGCACGGCATCGCCGCCGATCGTCGAAGGGAGAAAAAGATTAAAAAAATTTGCTACAAAAAGAGAAATGAGCAAACGCTTCAATGACACATCAATGTGCTGGATCGATAAAAGGATTTTCCATCGACAGGCGGTAATTATACGACCCAGACCGAGCAGGCAGAGCCCAATAATTAACCAGAAGATATTCGCTTCTCTAAGGGACGAGCCGACCCTAAACAGTTCGATATCACGTATATTGAAGAGATAAAAAATTAAAATCGAGCTGATAAATAGTTTTAACAAGAAGAAGGCTTTTTTCGACCTCCAGATTTTTCTATTTATCAACCCGTTTCCTCACTTCATGCGCAGGCACACCAAAATTAACAGAATTGGCCAAAATTTCTTTTACGACCACAGAACCCGCACCGACTATACTTTTTTCTCCAATCTGTACTCCGTCCAAAATGGTCACCCCCGCTCCAATCCAAACGAGGTCACCTACGATGACCCCCCTGGATTTGGAGCCGGCGGCAGATGGCAGGGCCTCATTATCGGTTAGGTCGTAGGTCCACCCTGAAAAATGGGAAAATGATCCAATTTCAACATTATTTCCAATGATTACATTACCATTTTTTCCGGTACCGATGTTTACATAGGTTGTAATATTTACACTAGAGCCGATATTGATGCTGCCATCCTTGCATATGAGGGCGCTGTTCCGCCCGATTGTTGCATTGTCACCGATACTTATTCCCGAAGACCTCCCTCCCTTTGCATCTAAAAGAACATTGTCATCTATAATCACGTTGTTGCCCAGGGATATTTTGTGTGGATGGCGCAAGGTGATATTTTTCCCAAATATAACATTTTTGCCGACACTCTTAAAAAGAATGGGGTAGTATTTTTTTCTTAAAAAAAGTCCCAAGGCGCCCGGCAATGAGCCCAAAAGTGTGATTGAAAATTCATAAAACAAAAATGGAATGAGTCCTTTTTTTCCGATATACATTTCACAATATTTTTGAAAATTTGATTTCGAAGGATCAAAGATTTTTTTATGAAGACCCGGACCTTTATCCGTGTTTTTATTTGAATCTTTTTTCATTTTTTAAATGCACTATCCCAGATACCCTTTTGCGTTATACCAATCCCCTGAAAATCTGATGCCTTCGACTATGTCAACCTGTGGGGAATAACCCAACACTCTTTTTGCCTTTGAAATGTCGTATGCCCTGTTCCGTGTAAAAAATTCTAAATTTCTTCGGCTAAATAGAGGTTTGATCCTCAACAGTTTACAAAGGACTTCATATGATAAAACCCCAAACATTGCTATCGGTGATGGAATAACAAATCCGGGTAAATTTATCCTAAAATATGCTGCGATTGTATTAAGGAACTCCCTCAAACATAACGTCTTGTCGCCACCTAAATAAAATATTTGACCGGAAATGTTATCTTTTAAAACACAAAGTTCTAAACCGTTGAGAACGTCGGTTACAAAGACCGGATGAATAAGCGCCTCCCCTTTTCCAACTAGATAAAATCTTTTTTTCTTTATCTGTTTGAATATTTTCAGCATCCGCATATCCCCAGGGCCATATACCCGCGTCGGTCGCACAATCACAACTTCCAAAAGTTTTTTGAACTTGAGTACCTCTTTTTCTGCCGCATATTTGGTCACGCCATAAATATTATCCGGTAAGCAGGCGTCGGACTCCTTGGCGGGCAACTCCTTTATCTTCCCACTGACACTATCACTGCTGCAGTAAATAAATCTTTGAACCTTTTGTTTTTTGCTCTCCTCAAGAAGTCTACGCGTAGCGTCCACATTGACTTTCCAATAATCGGCCGGCCCTGCATTTTTCTGGGTTACCAAGCCGGCCAAATGAAAGACAATATCGATATCGGCAAGAAGGTTCTGAATGATCTCCTGCCGTGTGATATCCCCGATGATTTCAGTTACACGATTGGGCGACACTGTTTTTTCCTGACGGGTATTTATATCCACTGTTTTGATGCGGCACCCTTTTTTATACAGATAATCAACAAGGTGACTCCCGATAAATCCAGCCCCTCCGGTTACCAGTACCCGTTTACCTTTCAACACCAATTTCGCTAAATTCCCATTGTCCAACGGCGGAGGAGATTTTTAATCGGAGAAAGGAGGTGAATCAGCCATTCCCCAATGCTCGAATAATAGACTCTGTAAAACAGCGCTCGCTTAATCGAACTTTTTTTATATACCTCATAGGCAAATATTTTATAGAATCTTTTTATCTCTTTTCGTGAAAACTGAGGAAGATTCAATACCGTATCGGTTTTAGGTATGAGTTTGCTTTCCATCCTTTCATAATCAATCAATCCCTCTTTTTTGCACCTCTCCCCCAATGGCGTTCCCGGGTAAGGATCAAAAACATTTAGGATAACACTGTCCGGTTGGATTATTTTATTTAGATCTATGGTATCCTGAAAATCTTCAGATGTTTCCTCCGGGAAACCGATCATATTGAAAGACTTCGTTTTAAGCCCCGCATTCTTAATCATTTTGAATGCGTTGATAATCTGCTCATTTGTCATTTTTCTGTTAAGTACTCCTTGTCGGATCCGAGGGTTGCCCGACTCAATCCCGATGTTTACCCTGCGGCAGTTTGCTTCTTTCAACTGTTGGCAAATCTCTTCAGTGAGAAAACCGACGCGGGTATTGATATCAAATGGAAGATCAAATCGTTTTTTGTATTCCCGGCAGAACTTACCAACAAATGTTTTGTTAAGGGTGAAAAGATCATCATTTACATAAATCGCCTTGCAATGGTATTTGTGAAGTACTTCCTCAATCTCCTTCATACAACTGTCCACACTTCTGAATCGGACATACTTGCCCTCTTGAACGCTTTTTAAGGCCTGATTGCTGCAATAAGCACAATTAAAGGGACACCCTCTGGCAAACATAAACAGCGCGGTGCCAAAATCAGAATCGATGATGCTTTGATAAGGAAAAAGTTCGCGATCCGGAAAAGGAAGGGATTCGAGGTCCTCCACGAACCGATTGCAGGGATTGCGATGGATCATTTTGTTTTTTTTATCCCTCACCCAAAGATTGTTTATATGGTAGATGTCGCCGTTGTTCTCTAAGAAATCCACAAGCTCCAAAAGGGGATACTCCCCTTCTCCGCGGCATATGGCATCCAGACGAGGAACATCGTTTATGGATCCAGGTTCCAGTGTCACATGGGGTCCGCCGCAAATGGTGAAAATATCTTTTTCCAAAGAGATATCCGAGAGTATCTGTTTAATATAACGAAATTGCGCACTCGTTGAAGAAAAAGCCAGAAAATCCGGTTGAAAAACATCTATTTTGTCGGCCAGCCCTTTTGCTTCATAGTGAGGATACATGTAGTAAAGGGAGGTCTGGTGCCCCTCTTTTTTCAAAAGGGCCGAGAGAATTGCAAGCCCATAATGAAAGCTTTTCGCCCCGCCTCTCATATTAATGTCGGTGTAACAAAATAGTATTTTCATTTTTTCTCAGCCTGCATGTACATGACATATCCTTTAGAAAAAAATAGAATGTGATCTAATTTTGATAACAATTTTAGAAAAGGAAAAATCATTGCATACAATTTGAAAAGGAATTTATCATTGATGATATCCTGAGCTGAAGTTGGACGGTAAGATGGTTTTAAACGGTCTTTATTCTCAGAATTCGCCTCCCCTTTTCGGTTTTTTAATGCATAGACCGCATTTAGTATAAGCTCAATCGTTTCACTAAAAAAGCGACAGTAACTGCCGCTGTCAATCACTTGAAATCCGGATTTTTTTAGTTTCAATTCTGCCTCCTCAACACTATACCCCGGGCGATAATGATCATACTGTTCCAAAGTCAGTCCAACTTTTTCCTTAACCCAGTTCAAAAAAAGCATTGGACTTTTATGAGGTGTGAGAATAAACAGCATTCCTCCTTTTTTTAAAACCCTGAAAACTTCTGAAAAAAGTACGAGATCATTTTTTATGTGTTCCGGGCGAGAAACAAGAATTAGATCAAAGACCGATTCTTCATAGCAAATCGATTCCGGATCGATCTTAACGACATCTTTTTTTAGGAACTCAAGTGAACTTTTTCGCCATTGTTCATCCAAAGTCCCGGCGATCCATCGCCCGTTCTTATGCTCTCTTAGATAATGAGTGACCACGCCTTTTTCTGACCCGATCTCCATGCAAAGTTTATTAGAACAATCGGGAATGATCCTTTTCACTGTTTTTAATTTCTGAAGTTTCTTAATCGATTTTGATGAAAGATCTCTTTGCCAGTCCATGTGGGTGACCTTAAGCCGGTTGAGTAATTTTGTTTTCGATTACTTTGTAAAAATGGGATATTTTCCGATTGAATGCATCGAGGCTATACTCTTGTCTGACCCGTTTTTTTGCCTTAATCGCCAAGCGTTTTCTCAAGGACGGGTCTTTAAGCAGGTGCACCATGCCATCGGCCATAGACTGTGGCGTCGGTTCGACGAGAAATGCAATCGTATCATCTAAGACCTGCGTATGGGTGGGCAAGTTTGTTGCCAGCACTGCCCGGCCTGAATCAAGATAAGAATAGATTTTCATCGGCGTATTGTGTCCCTTTATCCTTGGTGAAACCAGGATATCCGCCTGTTTGAGAAAAACCGGGAGGTCGGCTATCGGTCTTGGTCCGAGAAATCGTATCTTTTTACCGATCATTGATCGATCGGCAACATTTTTGTAATGATCGATCTCTTTTTCAGAACCTCCGATGATAATCAGGTTGGCCCGGGGCTGTTTTTTTAAAAGACGCTGAAAGCTTTGCAGCAACAAATCGATTCCCTGGTATTTTTCCAGGTTACCGATATACATAATTTTCGGCCCATCGATGTGGATCGGCTGTTGCCCGGCTTTTTTGCCGACCAAACCGGGAGATAAAAGAGACACATCTTCCAGCCTCTGGACTAATTTTTCGGGATTAACTTTCCGAACTGTCTCCTCGATCGCCTTACAAACCGGAATGACACCGATGCAGCCGTTGACCATCTTTTTTTCTATATTTTTAAATACAGGTAGAAAAAATTTTAAGAAACTATATTTTTCAACAATCTGATCAGGAAGCGAGGAATCCATATCATAGACAAAGGGAATCCCCCATCTTTTTTTAACAAATTTTGCAATCAATGCCGATTCTTCGACCGCATGAATCAGATGAAATTGGCGTGATCTGATAATCTTTTGTATTTTCAGAAACATAAACAGATCGTAAACAATTTTTTTCCATGAAGGACCGGGTTTGATATTCCTGATTCCCGGCAACTGAGGCAGACGGATGATGTCGCAGTTGGAAATGGTTACATCCTCGCCTTCAGGATAGGTTAAAACAGTGAACCGATGACCTTTGGCAGATAGCGCCTCCAGCATCAGTTTAAC
>CAZSON010000162.1:0-6672 GCA_964608375.1 uncultured Desulfobacter sp.
AGAAAGGGGTTTCTCACCATTATTGTTTCATCTCTTCCCGGGCCGACCGATACGATGTCTATCGGTGTTTCCAGTATCGTCTCAACTCGATCGAGATAGTTTCGGGTGGCCACTGGAAGGTCATCTATGTTATCGATCTTTGAGATATCTTCATGCCATCCCGGGAGGGTTTCATATATCGGTTTGCAACCTGAAAGCGTTTTTAAATCGGCGGGAAAGTCATGAATAATTTTTCCGTTGTATTCATAAGAGTTACAGATATAAAGTGTATCGAGTCCGCCCAAAACATCCAATTTAGTTATGCCGAGACCGGTCAGGCCATTTAGGCGTACCGAATTTTTCAAGATAACAGCATCGAGCCATCCGCACCGGCGCCGTCTGCCGGTAGTAGCGCCGAACTCCGCCCCCTTTTTTTGTATAAGATCTCCGGTTTCATTAAAAAGTTCGGTGGGAAATGGGCCTCTGCCCACACGGGTTGTATATGCCTTTACAATCCCCATGACTCCGGTGATCTTTTTGGGGCCGATCCCGGCACCACAACATGCATTTCCGGCTACCGTGTTTGATGAAGTGACATAAGGGTAGGTGCCGTGATCAATATCAAGATGGGTCCCCTGTGCGCCTTCAAAAAGGATCTGTTTGCCTTCTTTAATGGCGCAATCGATCGCAACAGATATATCTGCTAGGTAGGGCGTAAGTCTTTCCGCGTATTCGCTGTATTGATCGATGATTTTTTCCGAATCTAATGGATCGGCGGAAAGGTAATTCTGAAGGTAAAAATTTTTTTCTGTTATAATGGTTTTCACTTTTTTACAAAACTCATCCGCATCGATTAGATCAACGAACCGTATCCCTTTACGGGCAGCCTTGTCTTCGTAAGAAGGTCCGATGCCCCGGCCGGTGGTTCCAATTCTTTTATCACCATCTTTTTCTTCCCGAGCAATATCGATCTGTTTATGATAAGGAAGGATCAGATGGGCTTTTTCGCTGATTTTCAGATTGGTTGAATCAACGGAAAATCCTTTGTCGTTTAAGTAATCGATTTCACCAATTAGTACTTCAGGGTCCACCACCACTCCGTTTCCGATAAAGCAGGTTTTATTTTGTAAAATACCCGATGGTATCAGATGGCAGATAAACTGTTCATTGTTTACGACCATTGTATGGCCGGCATTGTTTCCACCTTGAAATCGAACCACAATATCTGCAAATTCGGCCAGAAGATCTACAATTTTTCCCTTGCCTTCATCCCCCCATTGGGTGCCGGCAATGATGATATTCGCCACTAATTACTCCTTTTTTATTTAAAAAATGATTGTTTCATTATCGGATGCAACACCATGTCCCATTAACAATGCCAAGGCTGAGTATTCAATATCTCTTTTTCTGTTCCTTCCGCCGGGTTTTAAAAAAATCTTGAATCAGGGTTTGGCATTCTTCACAGCAGACCCCATCCACAATTTCCAATTTGTGGTTGAACCGATCGTCCTTTGAAAAATTGTACAAAGAACCTGCTGCACCCCATTTCGGATCGTATACGCCGAACACGACCTTTGACACCCGGGCATGAAGGATCGCTCCCATGCACATAACACAAGGCTCGATGGTAACATAGAGTGTGGTGTTTAACAATCGGTAATTGAGAGCCTTTCGGGCACCGCTGCGCAGCGTGAGTATCTCTGCATGAGCGGTCGGATCTGAGAGCTTTGCCACCTGATTATGAGACAAAGAGAGGATCTGATTCGAATCTGAAACAAGGACAGCTCCTACAGGAACTTCATTCTTCTGTCCGGCCTTTTTGGCTTCATTCAGGGCAAGTCTCATAAATTTTGTATGGTTTTGTTTCATTGTAAATTGGTTATTAATCTGAATTTAAAAGCTATACTTAATTTCCAAATACAACCGATCGTTATCGCCCACCGTTTGAAAGCTTTTCAGATCGCCGGAGTTATAAAACACCGCGCCACCTGCAATTTCAATGGCATCGGTTAGATCATATTCAACAGTGACTCGCTGAAGAGCACCATCGTCTCCGGTCAGCCCGAAAGTTAGGGCAAGAGCAGTTAAGGTGAGGGTTTCATTCAAATAAGTCATTGTCAGCCTCAAGGCCGATATCCAACTATCTTCTTCGGTTGAATCCGGTTCCTCTTTTATAGATTTGTCAAAATTTATCAGATGCCGGTCTGCGATCTCAAAAGATATGACGGTATCGGTCAACCCTGAATATTCCATCCCGACCAACGCATCCAATCTATTATAGCTCTTGTCGCTGTTGAAAAATCGTATTCCATCAAAATAGGAACCCTCTGTCTTAAAAAGCCAGTTGCCGGTTGCGATATTAAACGCAACACCAGTCATTGTTATCCGGGCATGCTTCAATTCCAATTGGGGTGATGGCCCGGGGGAATCTATAGCAAAGTGAGGCGTATCATCGTAAAGATAGGCCCCGAACATCGAAGCATCCCAGTCATGGAAGATTCCATGGAGCGCCAGGGCAAATTCAGTGTGATCGATCGCAAATCCTTCATCCGGCGATTCATTTGTAGGCAGCGGTCGAGACGCCGGAAAAAAGTCGCTGCCAAATTCCGGACTTTTATCGTACCGGATTTCATGAACAATAATGCCCGATAGGTTTAGGCTGTGGACAAAGTAGTCCAGTTTTGTCATGGTTATCGGTAGCCTCAGATTTTCGATATCTGTTAAACCCGGTTCGCGCAGATCCAGAGGGTTTAGCACATCGGTTATCCGAATATTATCGGATTTGCCCCATACAACAATTTGCCTGCCTATTTTCAGGTCGATGTTTTTTACAGGGCTGCCCTGCAGCCAGACTTCATCGAATTCTAATTCTTTTTCATTTTCATCCAATACATCCTGGTTAAAGTTATCACGACCCTGGAGCGCGTACGCAAAATCATAAAACCCATGACCGGCGACTCGTCCTTGAAAAGTATCAGAGAATTTGGCATCCATCTCAAGCACTGTTTTGGCCTGCAACCGAGATAATCCATGCCAATCGGTATCTGTGCCTTCAGCTTCATGGTGATACGGGCTGTAGGATAAACCCAGTTTGAGGTATCCGTCCAGGTTTAGAAAGCCCGGCAGATATTTTTTTTCCGGAACCAATTCCTGCGCTTTCGCGCCGTCTTCATCGAATCCCTGCAAAATTTCTTCCAGCCCTTGCTCTTCCTGTGCGCACGAAATCCAAGAGATCGGACAGAAGAATAAAATTGAGAGAAACGAGATAATAATTGTCGTCTTTTTGCCAGATCTCATCATCGATTGATAAACCCGGAGCCGGATCTATAGTCCTTTCTCCATTCTGCGAATCGTGAACAGATCATAATCGAGCTTCTGGTTGAACTTGACATTGTTGAACTTCAGAACGGTTTTATGAGCCAGCTTTTTTCCCCTTTTTTTGGTTACATGTATCTCTGTTGCCACCCAAATTCCATCAATCAACTCCAGGCGCTTAACATCAACGTATTTCAAATAACCACCATCCTTTACCCAGTCGACAGCACGGATAACAAAGAAGTTGTCCTGACGCACAAATAAAAGCGATTTTTTATAACCTGTTTCTTTGACCACTTTTCTCGTTCTGGGAATTGATTCGATCAACCAGGTTTTGACGCCTTTCACTACCAGTTCTTTTTTTAATGAAAAATCGTAATCCGCCAGGTTGCGATCGGTCATATCCGAATAGTTAAGATCAGAACCCATAAAGCTGCCGCTTTTGTCACTGCTGGCAATGCGCTTGGTTTTGTGTAGAGCCGGTAAATAGAGCCATTGATCGTCGTCTTTTTCTGGATCGTCATAGTCATACGTGAGAAAAGATGTATCTTTGACATCCGCCGGACGTTGAAAGAACATCAGTCTCAGTGTATCTTCGCCTTTATCTTTGCTGAAAGTCCCTATTTTACGGATGCGTTGCTTGCCGTGTTTATCGATTAAGATCATTTCCATATCGGCGGTCTGATTGTCTCCATCGTTCCGGGCATCGACTTTTTCCATGATCGCCCGAGCATGGGGATCATCGGCGAAAACTAGTGGGATCGGCCATGTGCAGATTAAGACCATTAAAGCGGACATCATGATAATTGCAATTTTGTTTGGCATCATTTTTTCCCTCCGTCCCTGTCTGCCGAGGTCGATTTATCAGCACCATCAGCGCGGGAGTTATCAGATAGTCTGCGACCAGCGCCATGAGTATAGTAAAAGCCGTCAATAAACCAAAAGCGTAAAGATTTTTCATGCTAGCGAATACAAATATAAAAAACCCGATGGAAAGAACGACAGTGGTGACCAGCATTGCCCGCCCTGTGGTCTGAAGGGTTTCATAAACAGCCTGTTTCGGATCGTTGCTTTGCTCGTAATAACGGCGGAAATTATGCATAAAATGGATGGTGTCGTCCACGGCAAGCCCTATGGCAATGCTGGCCACCATCATGGTGAAAAGATCCATCTTAAGGGGGGTTGCACCGATGAGCCCGAGCATGAGCAAAATGGGTGCCAGGTTGGGAATCATGCTAAGCAAACCGATACTGATACGCCCGATGAGAATGACCATAAGTCCGGTGATCACAATCAGGGCGATGACATAGCTTTTGGCCATACTGATTATGGCATTGTTTACAGTGCGTGACATCAGGGCCATCATACCGGTAATGGTGATGGCTGCTTCGGAAAAATTATCATTAAAATAGCGCTCGACAGTGTCAATTAACCGGGTGTAATTCACGGCGTCTTTGAAAGGACCTTTCATGGTAAAGCGCGCCTTTGAAAATTGACTGTCGACTACATCTTCAAGATCATCTGAACCGCTGTTTTCAAAAAGCAAAAACTCCTGGGCAATCAGATTCCGGTTTTGGGGAATCGTATAGCGATCGGCGCGGTTTTCGTTGAGGGCCTGGTTGATTTCTTTTAAAATCGTAGGCAGGGACCAGGTTTTGCCAACGAAAAGATCCCCGAATTCCAACGACTCGGCATATGTTGAGGCTTTTTCGATGCGTTGTAACAAAGCGGGACTGTATAGTGCGTTTTCTTTGCCTGTATCGATGACAACCTCAAGATTGAGGGTGCCTCGCAGCTTGTCATCTATTTTTTCAGTCGCCTGACGAATCCGGTTTTTTTCAGGAAACCACCTCAGCGGATCGTGGGAAAAGCGAATCTGCAAAGTCGTAATTATGGACAGGCCCACAACAAAGAAACTGACAATGAGAATCGGTATCGGACGGGTAGTCGAAAATTGGCTGATACCGCTCAGGAAACGGTCCATAAGCGTATGTTTGAATTTACGGCGGTTTTGTCCCTTATCAGCGATAGGGATAAGCGCTAAAACAGCGGGCAGCAGCACAAGTGTGTTGACAAACGTCAGCAATACACCGATGCCTGCGAACATACCCAGATCGGCCACCGGTGCGACTTCAGAGGTTGCAAATGACATCAGTCCGCTGGCCGTCGTCATATTGGTCATCACCACAGCTAGCCCGGAGTGACCCAGGGCATATGCAATGGCCCCTTCTTTATCGCCTGTTTGCAGGAGGCGATGATAAAATATCGCGAGGATATGGACCGACGTTCCCACTCCTACGGCCAGAAGAAAGGAGGGTAGAATTTGAGTCGGGACCTTGATGGCAACACCGGTCAATGCCATGATACCGATGGTCGATAACAGCGACAGCAGCACAATTACCAGGGGCAGCAGCACACCTGAAATCCGACGAAACATGATGTACAGTACAAGGGCCACGGTTGCGATGGCCAATGCCACGAATTTTCTCATATCGGTCATCATAGCGCGTTTTAGAAAATGAGAGACCACCGGAGATCCTGCAAGGTAAATTTTAAAATCAGAGGCCCGGTATTTTTCAATCACCGCCCTTGCCGCCTTGACTGCCTGGCTGTTTTCTTTATCCGTAAGATAGGTTCGTTGGGCCGCTGTTTTTGATTTTGCATAAATATTTTCACCGGTTTCGTCCTCAAATCCTTTCAGAACGTCATCATCCTGCCCGAGGCTGGAATGGCTGTTGGTTTTGATAATAATCGTTGTGAATGTAGCGTCTTCCGAGATAAGCATATTTTGGTACATCGGGTTTGCCAACACCAGTTTTTTCAGAGCTGCCATTTCGGTTTTGTTTTGAGGCCAATGTTCAAGCAAATTTTCCACGATCAGATCATCGGCTTCACCGCGGGTGTCGCGCACATTGACCATGCTTGTAATATCATCAATATACGGAACATTTTCTTCGAGCTCTTCATGGAATTTTTGGATGGTTTTCAAGAATTTTTGACTGAAAATATTTGGAGATTCGATCGCAATGATAATTACCTCATCCCTACCAAACTGATTGCGAAAATCATTATATGCCAATAATGCGGGATCTTCTGTATGCAGAAACCCTTCGGTGGAGGTATCGATAGTGATTTTGGGAATTTGGGAAACCATGGCTGCCGTGACCAGAAGCATGATAATGATGGTTTTGATCCGGTGACGGCAGATGGTGTGTGCATAGGTCTCAAACCATCTTTCGATTCGATTTCTGAGATTTTTCATTTTGATTTCCGCCGGGTACAGTCAATAAATAAAATACTCAAATTTGATAAAGTTATCAAGATTGACGAGCTAGAAATATCAAAATTTTACCCAAACAGTAAAACAAAATATTTTTT
>CAZSON010000163.1:0-6622 GCA_964608375.1 uncultured Desulfobacter sp.
AAATTAATTGTTTTATATAATCCACTTAAAAGGCGATAGGTAGGCTAGATTATATTTTCAAATTCATACCGCAGATCTGCTTTCGATCTCCTCCGGCAGTCAATTGGGGGATTCGTCTGTAAGATGTTCAAACGTATTGATAAGTTAAAGATCTTTAAAACAAAAAGGCACAAGGAGAGATGGAAAATGGCCCTCAATAAAAAATCGAATATAGTTTTCCATACCTTGCTAGTGTTGGTTTTCAGCTTTGGGCTTCTCACCGCAGGATGCGAGGACAAAAAAGAAAAGTCAGCCCCTCAAGCTGAAAAAAAGGAAGAGAGCAAATTACCGGCTATCGTCATAACAGAACCCCGCTTTACCGAATTGGGAACGACGTCGGAACCTAGAGTAAAATTGGCAGGCTTAAGCGTAAAGCAGCTTGAAAGCGTCAAATGGGAGAACAGTAGAGGAGGAAGCGGCATTGCTCAAGGTACGGTGAACTGGCATGTGGACGAAGTTTTTTTACAGCCCGGAGAAAATACCATCACCATCAGCGCCAAGGACAAAAACAGCGGTGAAATTTATAACACATCAGTGAAAATAATCTATAAGCCAGTTGAACTTTTAAGCAACCTAACCGTGATGCCGCAGACAATATATATAGATGATAAAAACGAAATAACAGTCGCGATTCATGTCAAACCCCACCCGAAGCTCAATAAAAATAAGGTTGAAGTATATCGAACTTATGAAGACGGTAAGAACATGTACCTTTTAGGGCTGCTAACAGATGATGGGAAAGCAACCAACGGCGATCAAACAGCGGGCGACAATATCTGGAGCTGTAAATTTGTTTTAGCCAAAGGTGAGGAGGGTGAGGTCCAGTTAAAACGTATCGGTCAGACTGCGGATGAATTGAGCCAGTTGTGGGGTTTATTTGAAAAAGATATAGGGGAAAATATCTCAATGAGAGTATCTGCTTACCTGCTTGACGATGATGGCACCTTTACGACCGTCTATAGCAACAATGCATACGTGAAGGTGGAAAAACGTTGACGAAGATAGCCAGCCGTCAGGCATCATCATCGCCAACCTGTTTAATGATAACGCAGTATCAGAGGTTCAGGACTATTTCCAGACACCACTGATCGTGAGCATGAAAGGGGGTGATTGAACGGTAATTTTTTTTTAAGATCTTTTAAACCCTTTATCTGTTAAAGGAGATTAAACCATGAAAAAACTAGTCTTTTTATCTTTGAGTTGTTTCCTTATTTTCGCCCTGGGGGGATCCCTCCTCGCTGCTGACTGCGAAAATCCGGAGGCATTAACGTTCTCTATTATCCCAACAGAAGAAACCATCCAGGAGTTGACAATCTACAAGCCGGTTATCGACTATCTTTCAAAAATGACCGGCAAAAAGGTAGAGTTCTATATGCCGACTTCCTACTCTACAGTGGTGGAGGCCATGGTCAACAAATGGGTCGATGTGGCGGTATTAGGACCTTATTCTTACGTGATCGCCCATGAAAAAGATCCCGATATCATGGTTTTTACGACCTATGCCAAGAGGCCGGGCCACATTCAGGAAGAAGGACCGGGTTACAAATCGGTCCTGATTACAAAAAAGAGCAGTGGTTTAACCACTATCGAATCGATCAAAGGAAAGACACTGGCCCTTACGGATCCGGGAAGCACATCCGGCAATTTGATTCCGCGGGTCGTTTTTGCCAAAGATGCACTCCATGATATGGCTCTGGAAAAATATTTCAAAAAAATCGTATATTCCGGGGGACATGATTTATCTACCATGGCCGTCTACGACGGTAAAGCGGATGCTGCCTTTGTCGCTTCCCATCGATTCGATAATGTTGTCGACAGGGGTATGGTGAAAAAGGAAGATTTCAACTATCTTTGGTGGTCGGCGACCGTTCCTCAAGATCCTTTTGCTTACCGGATGTCCCTATGTCCCGATCTGAGGAAAAAGATCGAGCAAACATTTTTTACCTTACAAAATGTTCCCGAAGCCAAGGCATGGTTGGATAATGTCAAAGCCAATAGAGCCGTACCTATGACGGATGCAGATTATAACATTATTCGGGTTTTGAAAAAGGCTAAAGAGGCAAAGAAGAAAAAACAATAAATACCAAATCTAAACCAATTCAATGAGGGGCGGCTTGAAGTCGCCCTTTATTTCATTTCAGTTAGATCGCTATTGATGGGAGAATCTATGGCTACACTTGAAGTCAAGGATCTTCGAATCCATTACAACCGTTCAGGACCTGAGGTATTAAAGGGTCTCAGCTTTAGCGTGGACAAGGATGATTTTTTTGCAATCATCGGGCCCAGTGGAGCCGGAAAGTCAACCCTGATCCGCTGTATCAACCGACTGGTAGAGCCCGATAGCGGCGATGTGATCTTAAACGGACAAAATATTACCAGGATGGGAAGACGCGAGTTGCGAAAAGCCCGCCGCAATATGGGAATGATCTTTCAGGAATTCAACCTTGTGGAGCGGATGTCGGTCATGGATAATGTCCTTTCCGGTCGATTAGGTTATGTGGGCAATTTCAGAAGTCTTTTGCGGTTTTATCCCCGCGCAGATATCCAAAAAGCTTTGGAATTATTAAATAAAGTCGGACTAAGCGATTTTGTCGACAAGCGAGCCGATGAGCTCAGCGGCGGTCAGCGTCAGCGCGTCGGCATCGCCAGAGCGCTTATTCAACAGCCGCAACTTCTTCTCGTGGATGAGCCCACGTCAAGTCTTGACCCCAAGATTGCCAGGGAAGTCATGGGGATGATCAAAAAAATGTCGGAAGAAGCAGGTGTTCCTGTATTGTGCAACATCCATGATGTACAACTGGCTTTGGAATTTTCCAACAAAGTGATCGGGATTCAAGACGGCATTAAAAAATTTGAGGGCCCGACAAAAGAAGTGAATAAAAGCACACTGGAAGAGATTTACGCCATGGAAATTTTATAAGCCCAAAAGGTTTCGCTCATGACATCATCAGAACTTGAAAATAAGTTTGAAACAATTCTGTCAAAAAGAAAAAAATACAAGGCTGTCCGTTATGGTCTTTATATTTTTATATTTTTGCTGGTCATCGGCAGCATTCAAACCACCATCATAAAAGATACGGACTGGGAAAAGATCGGTACGTTTGGAACCGTGCTCAAGGCCCTGGCAAGATTTTTTCCACCTGACTTTTCGTTCTTTCAACAGCTTGTCAAACCGACCATAGAAACCTTTATGATTGCCTGCCTTGGGACTGCTTTAGCGATCATCTTGGCGATCCCGGTATCTTGGTTCGCTGCCCATAATATTTCTCCCTATACACCCATCACCTACCCAATCGGCCGCGCCATAATGACACTATCGAGATCCGTCCATGAAATCGTATGGGGGCTGATATTTGTTGCGGCTGTGGGACTTGGTGCATTTCCCGGCATCCTCGCTGTGGGCATGCGCTCTATCGGATTTATATCGAAGCTTACCGCTGAAGCCATAGAAGATATCAACCCCGGCCAAATGGAAGCGATCCGGGCCACCGGAGCCAATGAGTTTCAGGTGATTTTATATGCCGTAATTCCACAAATTTTGCCGGTGTTTGTGGGTAATACTATTTTTCAATGGGACATTAATATCCGGAGGGCCACGATTATGGGACTTGTCGGTGCCGGTGGTTTGGGGCTTACCTTCCACCGACAGCTGGTGATGTACAATTACGGTGGGGTTACCACCGTGATTATCGCCATTCTCTTGCTTATCGCAATCGGAGAGGTGGGTTCTTATTACGGCCGCAAAGCTGTCATTTAAATCCTACTTTTCAAAAACAAGGAGTTTTTAGGAATGAACACGACCACGGCAACGCTGAGCACAACAGACGATTCCGAAAAAACTTGGCGCCGTTTTAAATATCCCCGTTCCTTGATTAAGTACGGCATATTCCTGATCATCCTGGTTTTCATTACCATATCAATTGAGTATCTCAACATTCATCTGGAGCGTTTTCTGACCATGTTCGATCGTCTAGGAAACCTATTTGCCCATCGGTACTATCCCCCGGACATTCCGTATATTCTGGACAGTGAATATCTCGGTTATGTGTTTGAAACGGTGGAGATGGCTTATTTAGGAGCACTCTTCGGCATTCTGCTGGCCATCCCTCTTTCCTGGTTTGCTTCGTTTAACATGACCCCAAACAGAGCTTTTCTTTACCCTTTTGCCCGCTTTGTCCTCATGCTTTGCCGAGCGGTTCATGAAATGATCTGGGCAATTCTGTTTGTCACCATTTTAGGCTTCGGCATGCTGCCTGGGGTTCTTGCCCTTTCCTTGTTCAGTCTCGGGTTTACTGGAAAGCTTTTTTCCGAAGAGATTGAGGCCATCAATCAAGGTCAGGTAGAAGCCGTTCAGGCGACCGGTGCGAACCCCCTCAAAGTATTTATATATGGGGTGTTACCCCAGGTTCGGGTAGCATGGACAGGGATTTCCATCTACACCTGGGATGCAGCCTTTCGAGCGGCAACAGTGGTTGGTTTTTTCGGCGCCGGTGGAATGGGATGGTATCTGAGGAGAACCGTGCAGCAAATCGAAAGCAGGCGAGTGGCGGCGATTCTCATTTCTATTATTTTTCTCGTTGTTATTTCGGAGGTGATATCTGCCTATGCCCGAAATAGGGTAGGCAAGACCTAATATGGACACCACAGAACCTGCCCTGGGCAATAAAATATTCGGGATCACAGGATGCCGTATTGACGGGATACAATGACAGTGCTTAACCCGAGCAACTATATGCAGAGCTTGCCCCGAAAAGAGCTAAATCAATAAAATATTATTCGATAAGGTTACACGAATCCGGTACTAAAAAAGATGCTTAATTATCAGGGAGGGATATCTAAATGGGTAAAATCAGTATGATTATGTTTGATTTGTCCGGAACCACTGTTTACGACGACACCGGCGTGCGGGATTGTCTTTACAAGGCTGCCGTGGAATATGATATCGGTACTACCCCCGAGGAAATTTTGTTGCATATGGGTACCAATAAAATCCATCTGTATCAGTTTTTGATTTCCCGGTCAAAGGGACAAGATATCGATTTTAAAGACTTTGAAAAAGTCCAGGACCCTGAAACCTTTGAACTGGCAAAGAAAGTCTTTGACCGCTATGAAGAACTTATGATCGACCATTATCGAAACGAAGTCAAAGAGGTGGAAGGGGCATCGGATACCTTTCGATGGTGCCATGATCATGGAATAAAAGTGGCAACTGATACCGGATTTCATCAGGAGATCACCGAGGCCATCATGGAAGGTTTGGGATGGATTAAAGACTGTTTGGTGGATTGCTCCGTACATGTGCAGTCTGTTCCTGGAGAACGTGGAAGACCGGCGCCCTTTATGATTTTTCACGCCATGGAAAAACTGGACGTTCAGAGCGTACATGAGGTCATAAAAATAGGAGATACTCCGGCAGACATGCTGGAGGGACGCAACGCCGGCTGCCGTGGTGTAGTGGGGGTTCTCAGCGGACCGCGCCCGGTAACGGCCTGGGGAAAATACTGGCATACCCATGTAATCGCGAGTGTAAAAGAACTTCCGGAGTTGATTCAAGCTGAGTTCATGTGACAGCGCCGTTAATCTTCGATTTTACTTGTCTCGCGAAGACACCACCGCCCGAATACCAACAGTGCTTTTTCTTGAGGAGGAGATAGATGGATGGCAGATGGGAGGGATTTTTCCATTTAGGTATCGTGTATCCAAAGCTTTTTTCACATGCAAATTCGGGTGAAGGACCGATCATTGAAACCCTATCAAAATTGTTGAACGATTCTTTTTTTACCGCGATTGAAATATCCTGGATAAAAAATGATAAGCTGCGTAGAGAAGTTCGCGATCTTTTGAAAACGAGCGGTATGAAAATATTATTCAATGGTGCTCCCGCCATTCGAGGTATGGGAATAAACCTGTGCACTCTGGATCCCGAACTGAGAAAACGATCGGTGGAAAATTTCAAAAAGATTATCGATGAGGCTTATTTCCTGGAAGCAAAAATTTTGCACTGCGTAAGTGGCAAAGATCCCGGTCCGTCGCAGCGTGAAACAGCTAAAAAAAATTTAGGCGAATCCCTCAAACAGCTTTGTCGGTATGCACTGGATAGTGCCACCGATTATACCCTGGTGCTTGCATTGGAAAATAGTGATCGTGATTGCGATCGTATGGCCCTGCTTGGTCCCACCGATGAAACTGTCAAGTTGGCGAAGGAGATACGCAAAGAATTCTCAAATTTTGGTGTCCTTTTGGATGAAGGCCATTTCCCGCTGATGAAAGAAGATCCGGGCAAATCTCTGCAAATGGCAAAGGGCTTGTTAACCCATGTTCATATCGGCAATTGCTATTCTAAGGACTGTTCCAAACCTTATTTTGGGGACAAACATTTACCTTTCGGCGTTCCCGACTCGGATGTAGGGATCACGGAACTGGCCGCCTTTCTTGGAAAACTCAGGGAGATCGGTTTTTGGGGAGAAAAATCTGCCGTTGAACTGCCTGTAATCAGTTTTGAAGTAGGACCATGGATCGGCGAGTCTCCGGATATCGTTCTAGCGAATGTTAAAAGAGTTTTTGCGCAAGGTTGGTCATTGGT
>CAZSON010000164.1:0-6602 GCA_964608375.1 uncultured Desulfobacter sp.
CAAAATAGTTATTTATGGTTTTGATCCCTGCTACCGGCGTTCGGCCTCATGGCTTTCGTGGTCATTCGTTACTGAGAAAATGGTTGCTTATTTGATCCTGTGGGTTTATGGTATGTAACCCCTGAAGTTTTTGGGGTTTTGTTTTAGCTGAAATGCTTGACGGGTTTAACTTAATAGTTGCGTGGAAATAGGAGGATTTCCAATCAACTCCTGTAAATAAGCGTGGATGCGCTGCAGGAAGGTCTTCTTTTGTAAAACCTTGGCTACCAAGCTTTTACAACTGTTCTAACCCCTAAACTGGCAATAGATAACGCTTTCAAAGAAATACTCCATTTTTGGCGCAAAATTTAAGTTAAAGGGCTCTTTTGATGAACACAAAAACAGGTAAGGTTTTTTTAATTGGGGCTGGGCCAGGTGATCCAGGGCTTATAACCTTAAAAGGAATTGAGGCCTTAAGGGCCTCTGATGTAATAATTTATGACTACCTTGTAAATAAAGAAATCCTAAAACATGCAAGAATAGAATCAGAAAAAATATATGTGGGTAAAAGGGCAAACTGCCATGCAATGAATCAGGATGAGATTAATAGGCTGATTGTTAGGCATGTTAAAGATGGCAAAGTTGTTGCCAGACTAAAAGGCGGAGATCCGTTTGTGCTTGGTCGTGGCGGTGAAGAGGCGGAGTTTGCTTTCGATCACAGTATTGCTTATGAAGTAATCCCAGGTGTAACATCTGCCATTGCAGTGCCCGCCTATGCTGGGATACCTGTCACACATAGAAACATCTCCTCAAGCGTCACGATTGTGACAGGTCATCGTCCATCCAGCGAGTTAAATGACACAATCAATTGGGAGGGGCTAGCGAAAAATCGGGGAACTTTAGTGTTTTTGATGGGTGTTACAAACCTTAAAAAGATAGCCTCTAACCTATTAATCCATGGTAAGTCCGAAGGCACACCAGTGGCCTTAATTTCCTGGGGGTGTTATGAAAGGCAAAGGACCCTTCGTACAGATTTAAAAAATATTGCAAAGAGGGCAGAGCAAGAAAAGATTAAACCACCTGCTGTGATTGTTATAGGTGAGGTTGTAAGGCTTTCAGAAAAACTTGGATCAAAAAAGTGGTGAACCCGAAAATAGAAACAAAACAACCCGTCAATGCCAATACGGATATGCGTGATGCATTGAACGAAATCGATCTCTTCGTTTTTTTGGGTGCTGTCTGCTCGACCGCTGGTGGAATCTTCTTTATGCTGTTTTTTCCGCCGGTAGCTTGAGATGCTCCGGTACTTCCACCATACTGATCAGAAGGGGTTTTAAGAAACTCCACCGAATGCCCATATGGTAGACTTCGTCCGCATCTCTGATGGCATCCCAGCAATTATGACACGGCGCAACGACAAGGTTTGCTCCGGTGGCGAGGATTTGATTCCGTTTGACTTTCATACCGATATTGCGTTGTTCACGGTATCGGCCGATTCCATTCAGACCACCACCACCACCGCAGCAAAAGTTGTGCTCCCGGTTGGGCGTCATTTCGCGGAAATCCTCTGCAATATAGCTCATGATTTCCCTCGGAATGTCACCCAAACCGGCATTTCGGATGTAATTGCACGAATCCTGGTAGGTCACCGGTTCTTTGATCTTTTTGTGCGGGTCTATTTTCAGCTTGCCGGTTCGAAGCGCTTCGGCTACCCATTCAACATAATGAAAGCTCTCAACTGGGGGATCCCCTGATTTTAAACCTGCCCAATAGGGCCCTTCTATCACTGTGGCTCTGTAAGCATGTCCACATTCGGTAACCACCATGCGCCTGGGCTTTAATCTTTCCATGGCTGCGTAAACCGACTCGACCTGCAGTTTGCAGGCTGCCCAGTCACCGGCAAACATCGCCAGACTGGTCTCTTCCCAGCCCTCACCCGGAACAGTCCAATTTTCGCCGGCAATATGAAAGAGAATGGCTGCTTCGGCAATATCCTCAGGATAGTGCTTCGGTTCACGGGCGTTGACCGTGTACATGATATCCG
This sequence comes from uncultured Desulfobacter sp., assembly GCA_964608375.1. Classification (GTDB taxonomy): domain Bacteria; phylum Desulfobacterota; class Desulfobacteria; order Desulfobacterales; family UBA2156; genus UBA2156. The sequence continues at coordinate 2,024 of CAZSON010000164.1, forward strand.
CGTTTTCTTTGTCAACCGGAATTTTCAATCCCGGCCAGTCTTCCTCATATTCTTCAGCCATCCACTCACAGGTATCCACCCAGTCTTCTACGGTGACATCCATCTGGGCGCGATAGATTCGATGCATCCCGGAACCAATCTTCATTTCCCAGGGGATGAATCCCTGTGAAAACAGAAGGCCCCGCACATAGCCAAACATGATCCCCATATCGATGCCAAAGGGGCAATAAAGACCGCAGCGCGTGCAGCAGGTGCATTTGGCAAATGCGGTATCCATGACCATTTGCATAAACGCGTTGTCCACATTTCCTTTTCGCCTCACTATTTCGCCGAGAGTTGATTGTATTTTATAGGAGGGAACCTGTTTGGGATCTCGATTATTTGCCAGATAATAAAAACAACTTTCAGCACACAACCCGCAATGGGCGCATATTTCCAGCCACGTCTTTAGTCGGGATTTCAAGCTTTTCTTAATGGCCTGCCATAATTGTGCTCGATCGACCTCAAGGTGGTTCATTTCTTCGTAATACTGTTTTCCGCTTTTATCCGCCAACAGGGCGTTAAGCTGTTCCTTTGTATTCACGGGTTTTTTATTACAAAGCTTACCTTCCGGCATAAGTCATCACTCCTTAAAATCGATACGGTTTACGAGCCGGTCACCAGGCCAATCCTTTTCCTTTCATGCCGCCCCGCTTAATTCCATAATCCATGCCCAGTTGTGCCCGTGACATAAAAAATAAAACAAAATGCGATAATTTCGTAAACGGAATTGCCATCAGCATGAACTCTCCACTCAAGATGTGGACGATCACCCAGAAATGGGGATTTTGTACCTGATGATATGTAAGAAAACCGGTAATAAAGGGCACCACTGTAATCAGAAGTACCAGATAGTCATATGTGGTCGTCAAAATTCTGACTTCCGGCAGAGCCAGCCGCCGAAGCACAATAAAACCTGCAGCAGCAATCATGACCATAGTTAACACATCTGCCGTTGCGTCGGAAATGGTCCAGAATCCGAACCCCCATCTCTCTTTCAGTATAATATTGTGGGCCTGCAAAAAAATTGGGGTTACAATCAGAGAAATATGAAAGACAAAAAAGATAACGGTAAACCTTAAATTTGCACGCCAGCTTTTTGTTCCAAACGGGATAAGCCAAAAGAATATCGATCTTAAAGCGCCTTTGATGCCATGCTGGAGGTGCACCGAATAGGCGACACGGTCTGCCTGCCAGTTAAGGCCTCTGATATACTGAACCCCGCGGAGAAAACAGCCAATAAAAAAAACACCAAACGATAGCCACGCAAGGGGGCCGGTTACAAATTGATACATCTGATACTCCTTAATGATTTCGCAAGACTATTCATCTTCATCTTTTTCGGTGAGAAAACGCCAGAATCCGACGATCGCCAACAGGGTGATTACAATCAGTATGTATGTGATGCCCTTGGTATAGGATAAAAAGGTCTGCAGTGTATAAAAGATGCCATCCATATGTTATCTCTATTCCTCTTTTATGCGTGTGCATCCTTGTAATCCGGATGCTCATAAAATATCGGCATTCGGGTTACGACAAACCTGAAGACAATAAGGAAAATCGTAATCATAAAAACCGAAATCGTAATCTCCATCCAGTGAGGGAAATACCTTTCACTCGAAGGCAGATGCCAGTTAAATGCGATGAGGCACACATTGAACCTGTTGACAATAATCCCCAGAACGGTCCATGCAGCTGTCCACTTGATCAGTTTCAAATTCTTATCTCTTACGCCCACGGCATAAAAGAAGCAGGGCAAGGCAACAAACCCCAACAGCTCGACCAGAAACCAGATACCGTATGAGGTGCCGAGCAGATGCCATTTGTTGCCAACCGAAATACCAAACACACGGACAAAGAAATAGCCAGCCAGAACAAACGAAGCGGCTTTGCCGAACCCCAGTGTCACATGGGGGCTCTCTTTTAAATGCGCTTCATCCATCTGATGTGAAAAAAATCGATGCGAAAGTGTGCTCTCAAATATCACCATGGAGAACCCGGCAACAATGCTGGTGATAAAGAAATATATAGGCAGGTAAGGTGAATACCAGAGCGGATGAAGTTTTGACGGCGCGATAAGGAAAAGTGCGCCAAGGGATGACTGGTGTAAAGTTGAAAGAACTACCCCAAAAATAGTAAGGATCAGCGTCAACTTAATGATTATTTCACGTGCCTTTTTTAGCCCGAGCCACTCCAGAGCAGCCGGAGAATATTCAATGAAAAGAACTGTCAGGTAGAGTGCAACACAGACGGCCACTTCAAACAAAACTGAAGTAGTGCCCTGCTGGATAATAAATGGATAAGCAAGTCGCCATGGCCTCCCTACATCGTAATGGAGGGCAATCACAACCAGCGCATAACCGAGAAACCCGGTGAGTACGGCCGGCCTCACAGCGCTATGGTATTTTTTCATACCAAAAATATAGACAGCCGCAGACGTCACGTACCCGCCTGCCGCGAGGGCTACACCCACCAGCAGGTCAAAACCGATCCACAATCCCCATGGATTATTGTCTGAGAGATTGGTTACCGCACCCAACCCCTTTGTAAAACGTAAAACAGTGACAATCAACCCGATGATCACAATCATTCCGGATATTACGTTAAACGGTGTAAAATAAGATTTACTGTTTGCGGTTACATCATCGGACATCATGCATCCTCCTTGCGTGATGCATCGGGAATCGCATCTTTATCAGCTGAAGCCTTGGCTGCATCTTCAAGTGCTTGTGTTACTGCTTTTTCAATTGCACCTGCTTTTTCTTTTTCTGCCTCTTCCAGCGCTTCGGAAAGTTTGGATTCTGCAGCTTGCCGCGTTTTTTCCACGGCAGCGTTAACAGCCTCTTCCTGTTTCTCATGCGCAATCTTTTCTTTTCTTTTCGAAATGGCATAAACACCGGTAAGTAGAATCGGCCAGAGACCTATCACCATCGGAACAGCACTCAGAACCCCGGCGGTAAGCTCGGGGGCCGGGGATACTCCCAAATCTTCACGCATCCCCAGATCGCGGAAGGGGACGCCGGAAAGATAAAGCCAGCTTGTTCCGCCCATCTCATGTTCTCCGTAAATGTAATCCACATAGCGGCTCGGATATTTCCGAATACGCTCCCGGGCGATCCTGAGCAAATCACGCCGTTTTCCAAATGTCAGCGCTTCGACAGGACAGGATTCAACACATCCAGGTAGTTGCCCTTTTACAATACGTGGGTAGCACATGGTGCATTTCATAATCCGCGGCGTCAAAGGATCGTCATACTCATAGGCAGGGATTTCAAAAGGGCACGCGATCATACAATAGCGGCAACCAACGCAAACAGAAGGATCGTATGTGACCGCCCCTATTTTTGTTTTCTTGAATGCTTTTACGAAGCACACAGAGGCACATGCAGGTTCCAGACAATGGTTGCACTGTTTCTTATAAAATATATGATGGCCATCACCTTCTCTGTTTCTCTGCTGGTTTACCACCGTATACATGGTTGCCGTTGTTCTCCGCCGTTTATCCAAAACAGACAGATCTTTAAAGGGCCGCTCCGGCGGTGGCAATTCATTGACCTGATTGCAGGCAGCTTCACAGGATCGGCATCCGACACAGAGTACCGCATCATGCAAAACACCCAAACTGTCAGGATAACCGGGAAAATGCATGTTGGCAGCCCCGTAAACCGGATTTCCAACTGCAGTATCAACGCCCGCCGCACTAATTAAACCTATTAGACCTAAAAACGTTCTCCTTGTCATCGACATACATTTACCTCAGCTGCATATTGACAGGGTATTACCCTTCTTTCTTCTCAATGTGGCAGCCCGTACAATCACGGGTATCCGGCTTTTGAGCTCTCATCTCAGCATGGCACCCTATACATTGTCGGTGATAGGCGCCCATTAAGCCGGGTTTAAACAGGTCTGCTTTATCAAATGGCTCTCCGTGGCAGCTCGCACATGCCGGCGGTGTCTTGGAGGGTGGCGAATGATGATGGCAACCCTGGCAGATGGTTCCTTTTTTATCATGAAAAAACTTCGCCAATCGGTTCTCTTTGATGTTCTTAGCCAATGTGAGGACAATTTTTTTATGGGGCAGCTCAACCGGCTCATATTTATTCATCATAATATTGATGACAACCGTTTCCGGTATATCATCGACCGCGAATATTTCGGCCGGTTTTCTCGATGCCAACAGGGCAGCGGCTGTTGATTCCCCCTTGATTTGAATGGATGCGGTTATACTCTCCGGCAGAGGTGGCACATGACATTGCGCACATGATGTTTCTTGCTGTTTTCGACCCGGTTGCAGGGACGTATGGCATCCACTGCACTTTTCATCGCGTTGATTTACTTCATGACATCCCATGCAACTCTTTTTGCTACCCGACCGATGCATGGCCTGATCGAGCGTAACGCCTTTTCCCGCCTTTGAACCGGCCCGGGTATGACACTCATCGCATGCATTCAAGCCTCCATGATGACATACGCGACAGGTATCGCTATACGATTCATGGGCCTTATGGTTAAATGGAACAGGGTCCATCCGGGTTGACCG
>CAZSON010000165.1:0-1989 GCA_964608375.1 uncultured Desulfobacter sp.
TTTTCCAATTTGGAAATATCTTGTCCAAAAACCTTTTTTAATGGATCGATAGCCCGTTTGACAAATGTGCTGAAATAAAAAGAAGCCCCGGGGATATCGCGATACGAAATCCAATTACCTCTTGGACCGGCACCGGTTTGTGATGCCATATAGTGCAGGATAAGAATCTGTTCCTGTATCGGAACCTCCTGCGTCTTGTCTGCTTCGTCTAAAAACTCAAATTCCGGGAAATTGGCAAGATATGTTCGATTGAGAAAAGAGATCCGAAACCGATCTTGATCCGCTTTTGTGAATCCGCTGCGGCTTAATATGTCCAAAAATGAATCGTTTCGAAGGCTCTCAACCGCAATTCTTCTCGATTCGATGTAATCATCAATACGTGCCATACCGGATGTCCCGCCTAATCTGCCATAGCCAAAAAAGCCCCATCTGGATTACAATGGGGCTTTTTTATCATGAAGAAATTATGATTAGATATCCAGCCAAGAATCAGAGTAGAGCGTATTGCCAAGAATGACATTGGTCGTTTTCGCATAATCCTGCATCTCTTTTGAGAGGCTGTCCATATTCGGTGCATTCCCGTCCATGATGTTGTAAATTAAGTCGACAATATCCTGACGCTTTCCCCTTGCGATATCGGTCAGTTTTTCATCGCACGGATCGGCAATTACAGAATACAGGTTATGTTTCTGCAGCATGACCATGAAGGTTTGATTAAGAATCGGCCGAAGATGTTCCGGTGGTCCATTGGAAACATTTGACACTCCGCAGGTGCTCTTTGCACCCGGTGCAATGTCCTCGACCATGCCTTGAAATGCCATTAGGCTCATCAGTTGTGGCTGCTGAATGTTAACAGGGGTTACAATACCATCCACCCAGATATTCTCATTGGGAATACCGGCCTCATTTGCAAAATAAAGAAGCTCTACACAGAGAGAAGCCCGCTCGTTCTCATCACGCGGTAGACCATCGGGTCCCCACATGAGGGCAATAAAATGGGCATTATATTCTGCGGCCAGCGGAACCATCCGTTCGTATCGTTCCGGACGGACCATGATGGAGTTGATCAGCGGGGTCAGCTTGCATACCTTCAGCGCCGCTTCAATGGCATCGACGTTGGATGTATCCAATACCAGCGGCACATCATCGACAACTTCCTGAACCGTCTCAACCACCCACGGCATCAGTTCATGTCCATCTTTTTTGGCCGGACCCAGGTTGATGTCGATATAATCCATCCCTTTTTCCTTCTGAAAAAGAGCTTCCTCCTGGATCGGTTTGGGATCGCGTTCTTTAAAGGCCCTCCCGATCTTTGTTGATATGACGTTTAAACTTTCACCAATTAATAGCATAGTCCCTCCTTTTAATGGCCATTGAGCAGACCACGACAAAGATGTTTCTGTTTGTTAGGCAATCCCGAATCTATTTTGCCTTCAGGAATCCAGGAATATGTGCCGCCTCCCTCGGCCCGACAGTGACGGTCCAACCCGGCAGCTCTTCTTCAACATCACCGGCAATGGCAGCCGCGTATCCGGGTATAATCACTTCGGTATGTTTCACCTTATCCATGATGCCGGACTTTTTTACAAACAACCCCACATCATCGCCAGCGAACTTTCCTGCCGCCCATGCCGTCATCACGGAAAGTCCTTCGGCATCTTTAATCAAAAGCCATGTTGGGACCTTGCTCCCTTCAATTTCTCCCGATACAATGAAATAGGTTAATGCAAAATTAGTGGTTACCATCACCGGTGAATTTTCATCTGGATTTCCGACTTCATATATTCCTTCGGTTACCGTCATGGGGCGCTGAGGATCGGTGTAAATATTCAACCGCTCCAAAAGAAGCGGGAAAAGCGTTTCGCCGGCGAGGTCGGAAAGGATTGTAATACCGCCATATTTTGCAACAAACATCGCGGCAATCAACGCTTCCATATCCAGATTGGAGGTCATTTCACACGGGAAGGTAATTGTTGGAAAACCAAGGGT
>CAZSON010000165.1:2089-6578 GCA_964608375.1 uncultured Desulfobacter sp.
CAATATCAGCGCCGATCATACCACCGAGCGCCGTTTGGTTAAAAAAAGTTTTTTCATGTCGGTAAAGGACCGTCTCTCCACCGATTTTAAAGGAACGAACCCCCTTGCCGATAGCGACGGGACGAATGGGAGGCGCCGAAGCTTCTGCAAGTTTCTCCCTTGATTCATCGGACACATAAGGGCAGCTGTCCAGCTCAGCCTTTCCAGATGCCAGATTCATGGCAAATGCCAGACAGGTTGGAACGCCGCATTCTTTGCAGTTGGTTTTTGGCAGGAGTTTAAATATCTGTATACCGGTTAAAGCCATGTTGATCTCCTTATGTCAGATTAATGGTTGCGACCTTCAAACCACAGGTATCTCCCCTCGGGTTCTGTCATCTTATATCCGCAACCGGAATTGCAATGTATGTATCCCTATTACTCCCCGATGATCGAACCCATCGAGAGGGCAGGGTGTTCTTTTTCCTGAAGAAAAGGAAGTATTTCCTCTTCGGTAACGCCGATTGTTTCATCGGCGATTCTATCATATAAGTCAGGCACACCGAGTTCTTTGCCCTGTTTTAGGAGGCGCTCTTTGATTTCCTCTTTTAAAATCTTTGGCATCCACACCATCCGCAGAAGGCCGCCATCTCCTTTTATAAACTTTTTCTGGGTAATATTGAACTTTGAGTGTCCTACAAAACCAGGCGAAGATGCCCCGCCTCCCATGACGCCGGCAAGAGTTGTAAATTTCATCCCGCAGGGGGTTTCGCCCGTATATTCCCGATTTACTGTCATTACGCCATTGCAGGTTGGAAGTGTTGCTGCAATGCATTCGCAGCACCCGCAGGTGGTCATCGGATCATTGATCATGGAATAAAAATTATAGTGATCGATCGCCCCACGCGAAGTCTGGCTGACAAATTCATTTACGCCTTTCCACTGGCCCAGAACAGGGTCCAGACATTCCCCCTTTTCAATCGGCTGATTTGGGCCTGTGGGGTTGATTTCAAAAGATGCCTTGCAGTCCATCCAGTTATAAGCGCCGCAGAGCCCGGTTCTTTCCGGACTGACCGAACAGACATGGGTGGGGGCAAACGACTGACAAAGCGTACATGAGTAGTAGGTCTCCACATCCTCATCGGTCATATTTTCAACCCGTTCATCCCTCTGTTTATATTCAGCCTTGGCGCGCTTGGTCAGGTCATCCACATCCTTTTTGTTGGTGTAGAGTGTGACCTGTACCTTATCGAGAATGGCGCCGAAATCCTGATGGAATTTGGCGTGTAAAACCACACCGATATCCTTGAGGGTAAAACCTTTTTCCACAGCCGGTTTCCCCAATCGTATCCAGGTGATATCTCGTTGTCCGATGTGCATGATCCCTTGGATATAGTTGATGAGATGATGAATCTGACGTTCCAGAATAGGCTCGAAATCAGGCTGCATTTCGCGCCCGGCAACCTGAATATAAATACCCAGGGGCAAATTGTCACCTTCGTTTATATCGCCAATGTCCTTCCCGATGACCTCCACCTTTGCATCATCGATATCTTTCATATCCACCATCTTCACAAGCTCGGTGGCCTGGCTCTTACCGCCACCCATTTGAGAAAACAGGTCGGCGCCCCTTACGCGCTCCCCTTCATATGCCGGGCCGAATGCACAAGGGATGTCAATCGATGAAACCGTTGTCTTGAGCCCCCTTACCTCAACCGATTTTTGAACCATCTCGTCATGGGGAACATTTGCAACAACATGTTCGTAAGTACAGATCCCCGTCGGGAGGATCTCAGGAATATCGGTATCGGCCAAGGTTGGGAAACCCCAGTTGACACAGCCCGCAGCGGCTGCCGCCCATTCGGCGTTGACATCCCCTAGCGCATTGACAAAGGCAAAAATACGGTCTTTGTTGTAAAGAAGCATTCTTTTATAATCTCCGGGTTCCACCCCGCCAAAGGCCATGGCCACACGGTTTGCAAAGCCCAGAGCAAAGATAGCGGATGAGATATCCGGACCATAGGGAACTATCCGGGTGTTCCAGCCGACCTGGACCCCGGCTTCGAGAAGCTGTTCGGTCACAGTGGTGCCGTTCTGATTGGCTGCGCAGAAGATATAAAGGCTCCGTTTCTGGTATTCTTCGACAATCATTTTAGCGGTCTTCGGATCGGGTGCTGATCCGACAACAGCGGCAAAGCCCGGGGCTGTACCGTCGACAAATTCCACACCCCTTTTTCGAAAGACCGTGTCGTCAGCTGCTCCCAGCCAGATTCTGCCGGCCTCTTCATCTATATCTTCTGAATGAAGATAGAAATCAGGATCGTTGAGATAACGGAGTGCCTCCTGGATTTCAAAAGCAAAAAGAGCTGCCATTCCGGCATCCAAAAGCGGACCCAGATATGGAAGGTGATTTTGTCCCTTCACATGGGGCGGTAAAAGTCCCCTCGCAAATTCCATCGGTTTTTTCATGTCCTCCAGGGTTTCGATCTTCATCCCCAAAAGAGAGTAAATTACCGGTAGATAATAAGCGGTGTTTGGAAATCCAACGCTTGTATCAGCGTTGTAAGTTTGAAGGGCTTTTTGATACTCTCCTTCAACTTTTGAAACAATATTGTAGCCGCCCTGAATAGCGGCAAATGCGACTAGTCTAGACATGTGTTCCTCCTTCGCTGAGGATTATTTTATTTAATTGAGCTTCCTCTTTATCATCTTCGATTTCAATTTACAGCTCTTCTATGTATTCGGTTCAGCCTTTCCAGCATTTTGTCTGTCTTGGATGTCTGAACTATGGTATCAATGATCGGTGCTGCTGTTTTTAAAACAGTTTTTCTGTTTTCAGATAATGTCTCACGTTCTTTTGCCCTCTGTTCTTTTAACGCATTTTCTTCGGCTTCTCTTTTTTCCCTTGCTTCTGCTTCCGCTTTCATCTTTGCCGCGGCTTCCGCCTTTGCTTTTGCTTCAGCTTTAGCACGAGCCTCCTCCTCGGCCTTCGCCTTTGCTTCCACCTTTGCTTTTTCCTTTGCCTCAGCAGCGGCTTTTTCCTTTGCTTCAGCGTCGGCTTTGGCCTTCTTATCGGCAGCTACTTTCAGTTCTTGATCAGTCTTGACCGTTGTTTCTTTCTTAGGTTCATGTTCAACGGTCACCTTTTTCTCAACCTTCTTTTCCGGCAATTGTTCTTTTGTTTTCATTTCAGCCGGCTTTGACTCAGTCTTTTTTGAAGGCGCTGGCTTTTTAGCCTTTTCTTCCTCAATGGTCAGGTTCGGTTCGGGCGAAATAGCTGCAAAATCGATATCTGCCATTGCCAGTTCCTTTTTTATCGGCATTGTATCGTTGGCCGTTCCTCCATCGGTTATCAGATCTATAAAAGATCTGACCATTCGTACCGCTTCCGGATGTCTCATGATGAGAATATCGGAACCGGCCAGAAGATAGCTCACCGCCCCAACCGCTTCCATTAAGATGCCACGTTTTTCAGGGTCTCCAAGGGTTGGTGCTTCTTCGGCCGACTCTTTTGCTTCTTTACACTTCCAGACCTCATTGCCGAGGTTGTTTATGATCGGAAGCTGGAGCTTGTCATCCCCTTGCGTTAAAGCGGCCATTCTGAGACGTTCCATAACCGAATAGGTATACTCCAGCCCATAACCCAGACCACCGGTGGTCGGATCGATTATGATATGATCCATGGACACACCCAGGTTTTCAAGAAGAATATTGACCTGTTTGGCAAGGTTTACATCTATGGGAGAGGATGAAACAACGGTATGACCATATCCCATGGCGCTGGCGCCGATACCTTTATGGTTTTTATCCTCCACCGGTCCGATTGTCAGGTTTTTTCCCTGGCATTTTTCTGAAATCTTTTTTAAAACTTCTTCGTCTTTTTGTGGATTTGCCGAGCCCCAGACGATCAGCGGCACATCGACCGCCTCGCTGACCTTTTTCACGGTTGCGGCTGCATCATCAGGGCTTGCATCATTTGCATTTGGGTCGGTGCTCTTGAGTTGAAGAACCACCATCTCAGCGCCAAAGTTTTCAACACATTTTTTTGCCCATGCAGCCGGATCAGAAATCACGCCTTTGAAATGGCATAGGGCAGATTCAGGCCAATCCTCAGGCTCCATATCCCAAACTTCCATTGCAATTTTTGGTTTGTGAGGCATATCGCCCTCAAACCGGTAGAACGGGTAGCATGTCTCACCACCAACGGTTACCGCATTCTCCCCGTTTCCAATGGAAATCTCTTTTATACTCCCGGTATATTTTTCTTTATAAATTTCAAAGCCCAATTTTACCTCCTTGTCTAAGATAATGCTTGAAGTTGTGAAAACCAGCTTTGCCGATCCGCCTTCGCCCCATCCCGCTTGAAAAGTATCCAAGGATTAGGCAAGCAAAAAATTGACAGCCTCGCAAAAAGTCATTTGCGAACGATTTTGAGCATTTTGGGATAAAGCGTTCTGATAGATGGTACGTTAAGAATTTCAAGCTGTTTGAGGAGGTTACGACGAGTTCT
>CAZSON010000166.1:0-1560 GCA_964608375.1 uncultured Desulfobacter sp.
TTTCTTCAAAATTCGAGGTGCTTTGGCGTTCGGGGGAAAGGGATTACGTCGCGAATATTGGTCACTCCGGATACCATCATGAGAAAGCGCTCAAATCCTAAACCGAACCCTGAATGGGGCGCAGTCCCAAAGCGGCGGATATCCAAATACCACCAGTAATCAGCTCTGTTCAGGCCGGACTCGTCGATGCGCTGTTTTAGCATCGAAAGACGTTCCTCACGCTGGCTGCCGCCGATCAACTCGCCGATCCTCGGCACCAGCAGATCCATCGCGGCAACGGTTGTATTATCATCGTTCAAGCGCATGTAAAACGGTTTAATCTTTTTCGGGTAATTGTAAATAATTACCGGTTTTTTAAAGTGGCTCTCACATAAGAAACGTTCGTGTTCGGTCTGAAGATCGGTCCCGAAATCAACCGGAAACTCAAAAACCTTATCCGATGCTTTTAAAATCTCGACTGCTTCAGCATACGGCAGCCGGACATAGGATTCTTTGGCAATAATTTCAAGCTGTTTCATAAGGGTCTTATCGACAAACCGGGCGAACAGTTCCAGATCTGATCCGCAATGGTCAATCACATGGGCGGTCAGATTCTTTACAAGTTCTTCGGCCAGGTCCATGTTGTCCTTCAGGTCTGCGAAGGCCATTTCCGGCTCGATCATCCAAAATTCCGCTGCATGCCGGGGTGTATTGGAGTTTTCCGCCCTGAATGTCGGACCGAAGGTATAGACGTTTCCTAGGGCACAGGCAAACATCTCGGCCTCCAATTGACCCGAGACCGTCAGACTGGCCTCCTTACCGAAAAAATCTGCTTCGAAGAGATGGTCTGCTTCTTTCGGTCCCGCTGAAACCGGTGGCAGGGTGGTCACCCGGAACAGTTCACCCGCGCCTTCGCAGTCTGAACCGGTGATAATCGGGGTATGGAGATAATAAAACCCCCTGCTGCGGAAAAATTGATGAACGGCAAACGCACTTTCTGACCGGATGCGAAATAGTGCGCCGTATTTGTTTGTACGGGGTCTCAGATGGGCGATTGTGCGAAGAAATTCGTCGGAATGGCGTTTTTTTTGAAGCGGATACGATTCAGCATCCGCATGCCCGATTACGCGCATATCGCCGGCTCGAACTTCCCATTTCTGCCCTTTGCCGGGAGACGGCGCCAGTGCGCCTGTCACTTCTACGGCCGCCCCTGTAGTCACTTCACTGAGGATTTCATAAGCGGGATTAGAGGCGTCTATAATGATCTGAATATTTTTCAGACACGATCCATCATTGAGCTCTAAAAACGAAAAACCCTTGGCATCGCGTTTGGTGCGAACCCAGCCTTTGATGAGAATCCGGTTGTTTTCGGTTTTGCTCCTTAGAGCATGTGCGATAAGCGTGCGTTTCATCAAATTTCGCATCTTGAAATTTTATTTTCTTATTTAACAATTAGCAGTACTTTTTTTCTATAGCAACGGTTTTTCCAAATGTGAAAGTACAATCTCAAAAAGGTAAACTCTTACTCTGCGACAGGTCTCACAGTTTACCCTTGCAAAAAAACCGATGGCGGGGTTAAAT
>CAZSON010000166.1:1660-4833 GCA_964608375.1 uncultured Desulfobacter sp.
TAGAGAGCAAAATGGACTTTTTACGAGTTCATCAAGATTGATATTGAACATCTTGCTCCATGAGGTTGACATGAAGCTCTGCAAAACCTGCGTTCAGTCGCTATCCGCAGATGTCGTCACCTGCCCGAGCTGCGGCAATGAGGTCGGGGAGGGGATAAAATACATCGACGATTACCGGATCCTGGAGGTCCTTCATGAAACCCATTCCAGCATCCGTTGTCGGGCTATAAAAAATGGCGCAGACACGCCGGTAATGATCCGCCTCTTTACACCCCGCTCCGGCGTTGATGAAAAAGTGGCTGCCCGCCTGAAGCAGGAGCTGGAAGAGCTCAAAAGACTGCCAGAGGCCTATTTTGTGCAGCATTATGAGATCAAACGTTCTTCCGACGGTTTATGGTACAGGGTCAGCGAATGGATTAATGCAGAAAGCTGGGGAGGGTTGTTGGCTTCAGGGCGGTTACAGGATTTTCGGATCGCCTTTGATCTGTTTTACAGAATCGCCTCTATCCTTGAAGGGCTCCACCAGATCGGCCATATTATTCCCCATCTGATTCTGGACGACATCATCGTGATCGAAGGGGAAAAGGGAGCGCTGGACGTCAAAATCGATTACAAACTCTCCCGGTTCCTCGATGCCCAGATGGACCGGCCCGGCCCGATGTTGAAAAAACTTCTGACCTGCCACCCGGATATCCTCAATCAGCAGCCCCTCGATATCAGAAGCGATATCTGGTCATTAGGTAAGATTTTTGTTGAACTCCTCTCAGGGGATCTTGAAACATGTGATTTGACGGTAATTTCTGAAGAACTGGCCCTGCCCCTCGAAGTCGCAAGCCTGATCAAGGTCATGCTGGCGGAAGATCCCAATCTGCGTCCCCGGAGCATGGCTGAAGTAGCGGAAATCCTCTCCAAGGTGAAAGATGAAGATATCAAAGCCGCCAAAAAGAGCCGGATAGAGTCAACGCCTGCGCCGGTAAAGGAGGTCAGAGGGCTAAAGCGGAGGATCAGCTTTCTAGCCGCTGCATTGGCCGGCCTGATTATTGTTGCCGGCCTGGGGTGGTATTACTTTAGTTTTAAGAAGAAAGATCAGCAGGCCGTTTTTCTTAATTTCGCCAATCAATACGCAGGTTCCGTCGCTTTTGTCATGGTTGAATACGGTTTGAAGGAAGGCGAAAGAACCATCTATCAAAGCCGGACCGAAGGTACGGCCTTTTTGGTCGATGAAGACGGTTACATGCTAACCAATCGTCATGTCGCCTGTCCCTGGCTGGAAGACCGAAGACTGCAGGCCATCGCCACACGGTTCAGACAGGCTCAACGGTCGCTTCGTTTTGATTATCGTATGTTTTTATGGTTTGAAGGGAAAAGAGCCTTTAAGCGTTTGCCGGTATCAGTTTCAAGTGTTGATCTGAACGACAACTATTTTATCGAATCGGCTTTCAGGTCGGACCAGGCCCCGAAAGTGAGAATTGCCGGCGTTGCTCGGCCGCCTGTGAAGACCCGGCAACTGCTCCGATCTCCCCTGAAGAATGATTTTGCCGTTCTCAAAATCGATCGGATTCCCGATCGGCTGATACCGCTTCCCCTGGACGATCAGATGAAGGCCCTGGAAATTGCAAAACTTTCACCTGTTATGACCCTGGGATTTCCACTCGGCAGCCAGACTCAGGAGCGAACGGTTAACGTCAGCGTAACCACAGGGCATGTCCGCCGTTCTTTTGAAAATATGATCCAGGTCGATACCTCCATTTATAAAGGTAACAGCGGCGGTCCGATAATTGATCTTAGCGGAAAGGTCATCGGGATCGCATCTGCGGTGGCGGTAGATATGGCGCCTGCCCCGGTGCCGGTGCTCACTTTATTGTCGGACATCGGAATGGTGCTGCCGATTACCAAGGCGGCAGCGTTCCTTAAGGAATTAAAAGACGGCCAGGTAAAATGGAACGGGGTCCTCGATCTATCCGTTGAAACCAAGATTAAAAAGATTACCGAACTCGCTTCCCGAAAACGATGGATAGAAGCCCAGGATCAGGCGGATAAGGAACTTGAGCAGAGTTTCGGTCCTCTGCTGGTCATGGCAGCCGGTGTCATGCATTTTTGCGCCGGAGATGATGAAGGGGCCAGACGATTTTTTAATCAGGCCCTGTCGATGGACGATCAGAATGATCGCGCAAAGTTTATGCTCTATCTCAGTGACTGGCTGGCCGATCAACCGGATCAGAACTCCTACCGACAGGAGCTGCTCTCCATGGATTGGCGATCGCCCTCGGAATTTTTTGGCCACCTGACCCGGATTCTTGAGGCACGCGTTGATAAAACAGATGTGACAGAAGGGGGGTATTCCGAGGAAGAAATGGGTTGGCTTTATTACGTAGTCGGACTCATGAAGGAAAAACAGGGGAAACCGATCGACGCGGAGCATATGATGAGAGAAGCTGTCCTATCGGCCGATAAGGAAGATTGGCTCTTTTTTATGGCCCTTTCCCGGCTGGATCGGATTCAGCGTCAACGGTTGGCCGGTTTTAAGAATGCTGAGGAAAAGGCAGCTTTTCAATCGGAAATAACCGCTTTTATGGAGTCATTGCAACAAAGGCAAACTGAAAAGGCGAAGCAAAAAGCCGAGCTTTTGCCGCTTATGAACAGACTTAAACAGGCTTCCACCGGCGCGGGAGAAAAACAAACGATTTTAAAGGAGGTTCTCAAAAAAGTTGCCATTAAGGGGAAGATTTTGACCGGATTGGCATACTACAGTGCGCTCAATGAATCGTGGGAGGAGGCCCTACAGTATGCCCGATCATTTCTTGCGATAAATGGCCGGGAAAGTGCGGATCGGTTGAGCATCGGATTGCTCGAACCTGAGATACTGAATTATATCGGCCGGCCGGAGGAGGCAAAGGAGACCCTGTTGCAGTTCACCCGCCGAACAAAAGATCGATGGTACCGTAAAATCAGCCGATCACTTGTCTCAGAAGAGAAAAGACAGACTTTAATAGATTCAGCCGGGGAAAGTCCTGAATATCTGTTGACCGTCCATGTAGCGCTCGGATTTTGGGCAGAAGGATCAAAGGAGAAAGAAGAGGCCATTGACCATTACAGAGAGGCGCTGGAGACATATATGGACGATCGATTTGAATATCAGTTTGCCCGGGAACGGATCAAGCGATTGAGATAAA
>CAZSON010000166.1:4933-6578 GCA_964608375.1 uncultured Desulfobacter sp.
AATGTTCAACTAAAATAAAATCGATGGAAAAAAGTTACCTCGGACATCTTCAGATACCGGTAAAACGTGTTCATCTGGAGTTGACGAATATTTGTGAATTTAATTGTCAATTTTGTCCGAAAGCGAAAATGACGCGCGCTTTCGGATCGATTGAAACCGGCTTTGCCAAACAGATTATATCTGAACTGGGCGAAAAAGGGGTTTGTGAAAAAATAACTCTGCATGTAATGGGTGAGCCGACCCTTCATCCCGACTTTTTTCAAATCCTTTCCCACGCGCAAAACGAAAACGTCAAAATAGGCCTGACGACCAATGCTGCCGGTTTGGGGCGCGATATCGGCCTGCGGCTCATCGATTATGATCTTCACCAGTTGGATATTTCTCTTCAAACTCCGGATAAAAACTCCTATGCTTTAAGAAAAGCGGGGCTTTTAGATTTTGATCATTATCTTAAAGGAATTTTTAGCTTTTTCTCATCTTATCGCCAAAAACATCCGAATACGATTATTAAATTTCGTTTTCTGGTCACTCGTTTCCGGCAAAAGGATATGGAAAATAAAATCGGAGCGATCAAATCGATCTCTTCCACTATGGAGCTCCGGGAAATATTTCAAACCTGGGCAGGCCGGATTTATGACCTTTTGGGCCTGCCCGATGCGCAGCGGGCCTATGCGATGCAGCGCCTGGACAGGATTGTCAGCTACAAGTGGAATGTCGTTGAAATTGCGCCCAATCTGTTTTTTGAGACCTATCTTTTAAATAACTGGGGGCATGCGTTTAGTGATCGGAAGGCGCACAGCGCCTGGGCCGGGCACTGTTTTGGAATGCGGGATCATTTTGGGATTCTTTACAGCGGCGATCTGGTTTTATGTTGTATCGACTATGACGGCCAAACAGTCCTCGGTAACCTTCATCATGCCTCATTGGAGGATATTCTTTCCTCGGATCAATTGGGGGAGATAATCGCCGGTTTTAAAAGGTATCGGCCGGTCCACCCCTATTGCAAACAGTGTCTGGGGAGCCGATCGGTTGCTGCCTGGCTGTTTAAGCCGATTATTTCAGTGATCGGCCTGCATCTGCTCAAACCGTTTTTTTACCATCAAACCCGGGTCTTTAAATAAACGCTTAGTGATATTTAATTTGATTGCGGTTCAAGAATTTTTACTCCGTACTCCATCAAAGACAAAATCGATTGGATACCTTTTTTGGTCTGGTTTACCAGGTTGATAACCGATCTGTGCTGCGTTTCTTTGAAAAGCATATCTATGGTATTCAGTTCGGCTGTAATCTCATCTATTGTTTGAAGAAGCTGTTTGTTTCTCCGCTGATAGTATTTGGGTTTAAATTCCTTTTTTAATTTTGGTGCAATTTCCAGTATCTCATATTCATAGCCGCACAGGATATATATCCGATCCAGACTTTCCAGCAGGGAATAATAAGACAAAGGCTGTTCATTAAAAATATCATCGGTGTTGTTTTTTTCCACCACCTGCGATCTCAATATCTTAAGATTTTCTTTTTCCTGGAATAATTTAAAAGCAATCGATTGGAGCTGGATGTCTTTTTTATTCTCCTGCGCGAACAGGGGCTGAGGGATCGATGTAAGAAGCAAAATACCGGCAATCAGATAGTTCATTATGCCGAT
>CAZSON010000167.1:0-6546 GCA_964608375.1 uncultured Desulfobacter sp.
TTAACTCGTCGGTGTCATCGGATTTGATGGGAAAGTGCCGGTTTAAGATGCGGCCGACGGCTTCAACAGCTTGGCAAATAGCCTCGGCCTGCCGCTTTTCTTTTATACCCGAAACCATCTGGCCGACGATCTTATCCCAGGTGTCCTGCGGCAGTTTCTCGTTGATCGCCTGGTCCGCCAGGATCCAGGCCTTGTGTTCGAACACGGAAACAAACAGCAGTATGCCGTTTTCATCACGCGTTTTATATAGTTGCTGTTTGTAAAAGTGGGTGAGCGCTGCCTCCTCAACCTCCTCTTCGATCTCTTTTTCGGAAATGAAAAGTCGCTTTAACCACGGTATCTGTTTTATGATCAGGTAAAATCCTAAAAAGAGAAGTGTGAAGATGCTCAAAAACACCCACATGTTTTGGGGACCGATCCACATAAATTCACCGGCCAGCGGTGTCAGAATAAGGGAGAGCGGCAACGAAATGGCCGTGGCGCCGAGAAGGTTCGCGGTGGGGTAATGATTACTGGCGGAAACAACCATAACCACAATTTCCCCGGATGTAGTCTTTTCGGCCGCCGCTACTCTGTTATTGATCTGCTCCTGTTCGGATGGGGTTAAAAATTGTTTTGCCAGATCTTTCATAAGGCCTCTTTTATCTACCAACCTCCGGAGGCACCGCCACCGCCGAAACCGCCGCCACCCCCGCTAAAACCGCCGGATGAGAAACCGCCCCCGGAACCGCCATAGAAACCGCCGCTCCGGCCAAAAAAAACAGTTGCCGGTATCGCAGAGAGGATCAATCCTGCAAAAAACCCGACCGGGATCAAAATGGCAAAGATGAGAAGGCCGGACCCTAAAAAACCCATACCTATAATGGGGGCCAAGACACCTCCTGCGACGGCTCCCAAAAACCGATTGACGGCTCCAAGTCTGCTGACCAGCAGAACGACAACGATCAATGGAATGAAGAGGGCCCCGAAATCCGTTTTTCTTCTTCGAGCGGTTTTCTTTTGGGGCAGGCTTTTGAACTCGCCTCTTACCGCGGCTACCATGGCGTTGACGCCGTTGGCAATCCCCTGGTCAAACCGCCCGGACCTGAATTCCGGCACAATGATGTTTCGGATGATCCGTCCGGCAACCATGTCGGTAAGCTTTCCCTCAAGGCCGTACCCAACCTCGATCCGCATTTTTCGATCCGCTTTTGACACCAGCAAAATGGCGCCATTATCAAAATCCTTTTGGCCGATTTGCCACTTCTCAGCCACACGGATGGAAAAATCCTCCAGGGAATCCCCTTTTAAAGATAAAATGGTCAGGACCACAATCTGGGTTGATTCTGCCCTCTCAAATGTTTCGAGAAAAGTCTCGATCTGGTTCCGGGTGGAAGGCGACAGCATGTTGGCATAATCGTTTACCCGCCCTGTAAGCTTCGGCACTTCAAGTGCTTCAGCAACAGGAGCCAGAAAAAACAGCAACATCCCAATCGACAGCAAAAAGGTACGTTTTGTTTTCCTGATGTACGACATGTTTTCAAATAGATACCGGGGGTCCCAGAGGACCAGGTTTTTGGTTCTGAATAAATCGTAGCGGTTTTAAAATTTTACTTTTGGCGCTGCTTTAGCGCCCGCTTCAGCCTTGAAATAGTTTTTCCGTTCCAGGTTAAGGAGTAGACTGTTCGTCAGGTTGTATGGGAATTTCCGGATCATCGAGTTAAACGTTTCAACCGCCTGATTGAATCTCTGGCGTGCGACATTGATGCGATTTTCTGTTCCTTCCAGCTGATTTTGCAGATCTAAGAAATTTTGGTTGGCTTTGAGATCCGGGTAACGCTCAACCACGACCATCAACCGGGAAAGGGCGGAAGACAGGGCGCCCTGGGCCTGCTGAAATTGGGCAACGGCAGCGGTATTTCCGAGATCTTTTGTCGTGAGCTTGACCGATGTTGCCTGGGACCTGGCCGATATGACCGCCTCAAGCGTCTCTTTTTCATGCGACGCATATCCTTTCACCACCTCAACCAGATTGGGGATCAGGTCCGCTCTCCGCTGAAGGGTAGATTCCACATCACCCCATGCTTTGAAGACCTTTTCTTCCAGTTGCTGGAGCTTATTATAACCACATCCGGCAAGCAATAGGGACAAAGTGATAAAAAGCGTTCCCCGAAAAAGTGTTTTTTTCATGTTTCCTCCACAGATAAGGAAAAGATTTAGTATTTCGCATCAGCATATTCCACCCATCCGCCGGCTTTCACAAGGGCATGATCAAACTCGGAGATAGAAAAAGAGACCTTTTTCTCCTGGCCTTTGCTCTTTAATGAAAATGTATTTTTGTCAAGATCTGTTTCCAGCCGCGTATTTTTCCCCTCAAACGTTGAAAATATATCGTCGATAACATCGACCGGAAGGTCCATCGCCATCATACCGTTGTTAAACATGTTCTGTCTGAATATTCTGGCAAAGCTTTTTGCGATAACAAGATGAATACCATTTACTTCAAGTGCCCATGGCGCATGTTCTCTTGAAGATCCGCATCCAAAATTGCCTTGGGTGATAATGACGTTTTTACCTTTGATATCTTTTTGCGGGTCAAATCCATCAAGTTTGATATCTTCCAAAAGATGGAGTTTGAGGTTATCCTTGAAGATTGTAGTCAGATATTTCGCCGGGATGATTTCATCTGTATTGATATCGAATCGATTAAGAAAAAGGATGTTACCGTTGAAATTTTTCATTTTGTATGCCTTTAATTTGTGTAAAGTTGAGAATTTGTGATGTATCCCGCAACGGCTGTGGCGGCTGCGCTTGCAGGACTCATCAGATGAACCATCCCGCCCTTGCCCATTCGGCCGTTAAAGTTGCGGTTTGTTGTAGAAGCACAGACCTCCCCCTTTGCGAGGACGCCGTTGCTCATCCCCAGGCATGCCCCGCATGTCGGATTTGTAACGCAAAACCCTGCATCCATAAATATCTCCAGTATCCCTTCCTTAAGTGCCTGGTGATAAATTTTTTGGGTTGCGGGCGAAACAATCGCACGGACGTTATCGTTTATTTTTTTTCCTTTTAAAACCTTTGCAGCAACCCGAAGATCTTCAATTCTTCCATTGGTACAGGAACCTATATAAACCTGATCGATTTTTGTCTCTTCCATCTCCTTTACCGGTTTGACATTGTCCGGTCTGTATCCAAAAGTCATCTGTGGCGTCAAACGTGCTATATCGTGTTCAATCACATCATCGTAAACAGCATCCGGGTCTGAGATAATTTTTTTAAATGATTCAAGGGCAACCGTTTTGTTTTCATATTCATCCTGGATAAATTCCCAGAGATAATCGACGGTTGTCATGTCAGGATAACAGATTCCGCAAGTACCACCGGTTTCCACAGCCATGTTGCATAAGGTCATTCTGGCCTCCATGCTCATTTGATCGACAACGGGTCCGGTAAATTCAATGATTTTGTTGGTTGCGCCGTTTAAACCCAGCCGCCCGATAACCGACAAAACGATATCTTTGGCAAAGACACCCTCGGGAGTTTTTCCGGAAATATTGACTCTAATGGTCCTGGGGTAATGAAACGCGCATACGCCTTTGAGAATCCCGACTTCAAGATCGGTTGTTCCAACACCTGCTGCAAACGCGCCGAACGCCCCATGTGTACAGGTATGGGAGTCTCCCATAATCACAGTATAGCCGGGCCGTACAAACCCTTTTTCCGGAAAAATCGCATGGCAAATGCCGTTTCTTCCAATGTCAAAAAAATCCTGGATTTTGTGACGAATAGCCCATTCCCGGATAATCTTGCCCTGGGTGGCTGTGTCGGAATCTTTGGCAGGAGAAACATGGTCGATTACCGCTTTGATTTTGACCGGATCAAATACCTTATCCTTGCCCCGTCTGACGAGATCATCGATTGCAAATGGTGTTGTAATTTCATGGCAAAACACAGCGTCCAGGGTAAGCACGAGGATATCATCTGACGGGTTATCCACCCGGTGCGAGTCAAATATCTTTTCTGCAATTGTCTTTCCCATAGAACCTCCCTTAAAATAGCCCGATCGCTCATTTTTGATCTTTTTTGATGCACCGATAAAACCAAAACTATGATATAATGGAAATCAGGTCAAGCATCAGAATTTCTTTTTACTGTTCTTTTTGTTCATGTTCTATAAAATTGAGCGCTTTTTCAAATTTTCCGTTAATCAGCCGGGTCAAATCGGCTGCAGCATCAATCAAAGCGCCTGCTTCAGGCATTTCGTTCTTTTTTGCTTTTATTGCCCAATCTCGATATGTTTCGGCATGACTCTCGTTGTGCTTTAACCAGTGCTTCAGCAGTTTGCTCAATTTTTCATCAAACGATAATGTACTTTTAATTTCCCGGTGATTAGGCGGGTGATGATGATGGGTCATTGCGGTTCTCCTTTAATGTCTAACCAAGTGGTTCGCAAATGACTTTTTTCAAGACTTTCAGCGTTGCAAACCATAGAATAATCTTTCCCCGCGGTATGTACCGCTACATCGCATGACAGTCAAGCTTGCGCTTTTAGATTTATGCGATAAATGACAAAAAATAACTTGAATTAGGAAAATAGCGTTTATGGCAAAGGCCATAAAAAAGAAAATATTCATTTCTCTAATTTTTTTAGGGGCAGCTGTTGGTGGAGTTTCAATGGGCGCATTTTTATCCTTGACCCATGACCTTCCTCAAATTCGCTCCCTCGAGAACTATAGACCATCTGCCGTTACCCGAATTTATTCGACAGATAAAGTGCTGCTAACCGAACTTTTTCTGGAAAAAAGAGAACCGGTACCGATTGAAGTGATCCCAAAATATCTTAAATCCGCCCTGGTCGCCACCGAAGACAGGAACTTTTATAAACACAGCGGTATAGACTTGAAAGGTATTTTCAGGGCCATCATTAGAGATTTATCGGCCGGTGAGTTCATTGAGGGAGCCAGCACCATCACCCAACAACTGGCCAAGACACTTTTTTTAACACCAAAAAAGAGTCTAATACGAAAAATTAAAGAAGCGATCTTGGCCTTTCAGCTGGAACGGCGGTATACTAAAGAGGAGATCCTGGAGCTATATCTAAATCAGGTCTATTTGGGCAGTGGCGCATACGGGGTTGAATCGGCCGCCGGCCTTTTTTTCGGAAAATCGGTCAAAGATTTAAATCTGAGCGAGTGCGCCTTAATTGCGGCTATGCCCAAAGCACCGTCCCGCTATTCCCCCTTAATCAATCGCACACTTGCCAAAAAACGCAGAAATCTGGTTCTGAAGCAGATGTTTCAAATCGGTCTTATCAATGAAACCACTTATCAGAAGACAGTCGATGAGCCGGTTATCCTTAAAGAAAAAAATCAACATTTAGCCAAGGCGCCCTATTTTTTAGAATATGTAAAGAAATCTCTTGAAGCCGATCTCGGTTCATCTCTTCTATATAGAGAGGGGCTCACCATCTACACCACGCTTTCGTATAAACTTCAAAAAGTAGCTGAAAAGGCAATAGACAATGGGTTGTCGGCTCTTGAAACACGCATGCAGAAACACCGGATAGAAAATGCTGACCCTCAAGGCGCCCTGGTTGCTTTGGATTTAAAGTCGGGGGGAATTCTGGCCATGGTGGGTGGAAAAAATTTTTCCCAAAGCAGGTTCAACCGGGCAACCATGGCCCGAAGACAGCCTGGATCCGCATTTAAACCGATTGTCTATGCGCTTGCAATCGAAAAGGGTTTTTCACAGAACCAGATGATCCTTGATGCCCCCATTGTATTTAAAGGAGGAAAGGAGGGAAAAGACTGGAAACCGGAAAATTTTTCCAATAAATATCGGGGTGAGATGACCCTTCGAAAAGCCCTTGCCATTTCTGAAAACATCCCCGCCGTCAGACTCATCGAAATGCTGGGGAGTTCTTCTGTTGCACAATTCGGGCAGTCCCTGGGCATTGAGTCTCCCCTTTCACAAAACCTCTCCCTTTCCCTTGGAACGTCCGGCGTTACGTTAACGGAATTGACTTCAGTTTACTCGGTCTTTCCTAATCAGGGGGAAAAGATAAAACCTTACGGAGTTATGGAAATCCTTGATCACAGCGGCAGAATCATTTGGCATGTAAAACCCGAAAAAAAGGTGGCCATGTCCAGGGCGGGCGCTGCCATAATGACAAATATGCTCCAGGCGGTTATCAACGGGGGTACAGGAAAAAAGGCAAGGGACTTCGGACATTCCATTGCAGGAAAAACCGGAACCACAAACGATTTTAAGGACGCTCTCTTTGTCGGTTTTTCACCGTCCATCGCAGCAGGTGTATGGGTAGGACAAGATGCGTTCTCGACATTGGGCAAATGGGAGACCGGGGCTAAAGCGGCCCTTCCCATATGGATCGAATTCATGCGAGCGGCCCTGGCGGATAAGCCGTATCAACACTTTGATATCCCGGATGACGTTGTACAGATTCAGATGGATTCTGAAACCGGGATGCTGGCCTCAGATGATTCACCCGGCGCCGTTATCGCTCTTTTCAAAAAAGGAACGGCGCCAACACAACACCGATAATAAAAG
>CAZSON010000168.1:0-6501 GCA_964608375.1 uncultured Desulfobacter sp.
TTTTTGCAGATAGAGAGGAGGTCGTCCTGGATGGTCGGTTCTCCCCCTGAAAGAACCACTCCGTCTAATAAACCCCTCCGGCTTTCAAGGAACCTGAAAATCTGCTTTTCGCTTAAAAAACCGCTGCGTTGTGGTTCTCCTTTTGCAAGTTGCGGGTTATGACAATAGGGACAGTCAAAATTGCATCCTGAAAAAAAGAGGACGCAGCTCACCTTTCCCGGAAAATCGATCAACGAATTTTTTTGTAATCCTCCTATAACCATAACGCAAAAAAGCTAAGCCGCCCTGCATCTCAAAACTAAAAAAAGTTATGCCGCTTGGAAAGTTTTTACCACGCCGAATTCAGTTTTCTTTCCGCCACTGCTTTTCCTGATCGGTTTTAGGTAGTCGATAATGCCTGAATAAACTTCTGTTTCCTGGCTACATGTGTAACACTTTTTCTGCTCTCCCCTGATGTAACCGTGGGATGGGCATACACTGAATGTTGGTGTAAGTGTGAAATAAGGGAGGTGAAAATTCGTGGCAATTTTTTGAATGAGGCTTTTAATCGCCCCGAGATCATCGACCTGTTCTCCAAGAAACACATGAAGGACAGTTCCACCGGTGTACTTTGTCTGCAGCGTGTCCTGGAGCATCAACGTTTCAAATACATCGTCGGTATAATTGACCGGAAGCTGGGTGGAGTTCGTGTAATAAGGGGCTGCTCCATGTTGATAAGCATCTTCATTGGCACAGATAATATCAGGGAACTGTTTTTTATCAATCATCGATAGTCGATAAGATGTTCCTTCTGCAGGCGTTGCCTCCAGATTGAAAATATCTCCGGTTTCCTGTTGAATTTCTGATATGATACTGCGAATAAAATCCATCACCTCAAGCGAAAACTTCTGTCCGGCTTCTGTGGCAATATCTGTGCCCAAAAAGTTTAAGCATGCTTCATTCATGCCGATGATGCCGATGGTGGAAAAGTGGTTCTTCCAATAATCACCCGTAAGATGTTTGACCTCCTGCAAATAAAATTTTGAGTAGGGATATAGGTTTCGTTCGGTAAATTGTTCGAGAACCTTTCGTTTAATGGAGAGACTCTTTATCGCCAAAACCACCTTTTCTTTGATACCGTTGAAAAAATCTGCATTGTTTTGAGCCAGGAATGCGATCCGTGGCAGGTTGATGGTTACAACGCCAATCGATCCGGTCAGCGGATTCGCCCCAAAAAGACCTCCCCCCCGTTTCAGCAGTTCCCGGTTGTCGAGACGAAGACGACAACACATAGATCTTGCATCCTCCGGAGACATATCCGAATTTACAAAATTGGAAAAATAGGGAATGCCGTATTTTCCGGTCATCTTCCAAATGGCCTCAAAATTCGGGTTTTCCCAGTCAAAGTCGGTTGTTATGTTGTAGGTCGGTATGGGAAACGTAAAGACCCTTCCTTTGGCATCGCCTTCCATCATTACCTCGGCAAAGGCGGTATTTATCATATTCATTTCATGCTGGAAGTCAGCGTATGTCTCCTGACGCGCTTTGCCACCGATGATCACAGGGTGATCTTTCAGTATAGATGGGACGTAAAGATCGAGGGTGATATTGGTAAATGGGGTCTGGAAACCGACCCGTGTGGGTATATTGATGTTAAAAACGAATT
Source organism: uncultured Desulfobacter sp. (assembly GCA_964608375.1). GTDB lineage: Bacteria > Desulfobacterota > Desulfobacteria > Desulfobacterales > UBA2156 > UBA2156. The sequence continues at coordinate 1,646 of CAZSON010000168.1, forward strand.
CCTGTATCGCTTGTTTGACATTTGTGTGATCGAGTTTATCAAAACGCACAAAGGGAGCTAGGAGCGTGTCAAAATTGGAAATGGCCTGCGCGCCCGCTGCCTCACCCTGCAGAGTATAGAAAAAATTGACGATTTGACCCAGGGCTGATCGAAGATGCTTGGGTGGGGCACTCTCCACTTTTCCTTCTACGCCTTTAAATCCTTTCAGAAGAAGATCTTTCAGATCCCACCCCACACAGTAGACGGAAAGAAGGCTGAGATCATGGATGTGGAAATCGCCCCTCGTGTGAGCGTCTCTGATTTCAGGAGGATATATACTGTTCAGCCAGTATTCCGCGGTGATATCCGATGAGATGTAATTGTTGAGTCCCTGGAGGGAATAGCACATATTGCTGTTTTCCTTGATTTTCCAATCCAGTTTCTCGATATAATGCTCGACAAGGTCAACATTGGCTTTGGTTGTTATACGTCTGATTTGAGCATGCTGTTCCCGGTATATAATATACGCCTTTGCAGTCTTGTAATATGGGGAATCGAGAAGTACCCTTTCCACAATATCCTGGAACTCTTCCACTTCAGAAAGGGGATCGAGGCGCATTTCGTGGGCCAGGGTGAGAACCCTGAGGGTTAACTTTCTGGCCTCCTTTTCTCCAAATTCTACGGTTGCCTTGCCGGCTTTTGTGATTGCTTCGGTGATTTTGTGGGAGTTGAATGCAACAACTCTACCGTCTCGTTTTTTGATATGTTCAAACACAGATACCCCCTGCCTATATTTGGTCCATCCGACCAAAATTACAAATGGATTATAAAGTTGATAGAATTTCTTTATACAGAAAAATTCCATGCAGCTTGTCGAAACAGAGCAAAAATTTTGCTCATTCAGGGTTGCATGGCCCTTCAATCCAAAGATGTATCATGATGGTAGGAAATTATCTGTATATCAATATCTTGAGGTCTGTCAAGAAATAATTTCCATATATTGTGGAATAAAATAAAACAATGGTAAATTACAGCTTTCTTCTCTTGCTTTTATTTGGATAAATCGATAAAATCGGTCGGTTTCCATTTTAAAAAATGTTCCCGTTATATATACGGTTTCATGATGCGATTTGATGAAAAGCCGATATTTAGAAAAATTATTGTTCCCTGGTATGATTCCGAAACCATCTGCTTCCTTTTGATCCTGTTTATGGTGCTTGTCTTCTTATTCGGAATTGTGGGGCTGTCTGTTTCAAGTGAGATCGTTGAATATAATGACTTTATTTGGATGCCGATCCTTCTTATTGTATTAAGCGGATGGGTGATCGTCTCTACCGTGATTCGGCTGATAAAAAGATTTCCGATATAGTGTCAGCCCATAAATGCCCTTCTCAAGTTTCGTACCTTATACTTTGCGAAAAAACGCATCAGGTATAGGGTAAAAAGAAATTTTTCTGGAATATTTACTTCCTCTTCAAGGCTGATACAAAACGTCGCCCGGGGCTTCTGGGTGGACTGTATTGCGGATGATTTGCATTCTTATCGCCTGCAAATTTGTTGTATCAATGGTTTTGAACAAAAAATCTTGACTTTTCCTGTGATTATATTTAATTATAGCCCGAAACGGCATAAGATTAATAAATTTCACCCCGATGCGGATTAAAATGGTATAAGGGTTTTCAGAAGTATGTTTATTATGGGTTACCTGTTGATGGCTGTAGCAAAAGTTCTCGATTTTGTTCTTCTAATATTCATGTGGGTGGTGATTGCTCGTGCGCTGCTCTCCTGGGTGAATCCCGATCCTTTTAACCCGATCGTTCGCTTCATCCATAATATAACCGAGCCGGTTCTGCACCCGATACGAACCAAACTGCCGCTTGGATTCGGCGGCATCGATCTTTCTCCGATTATCGTTTTTCTTTGCATCATTTTCTTGCGAACCTTTATTGTCAGCAGTCTCTTCAGATTGTCATCAACTTTGCTTTAACCGATCGATTCAGGAGGAAAGGTATCATGAAAATAACACCCCTTGATATCCAACAAAAGCAATTCAGAGTTAGATTCAGAGGCTTCGACATCCAGGAGGTTGATACTTTTCTTGAGCAGTTGGCCGTTTCCTTTAGATTTCTTCTTCAGGAAAATGCCGGTCTCCATGAAGAGATAAAAAAACTGAAATTGGAGACGCAAAGGTCGAAGGAACGGGAGAAGGCTTTTGAGCGAGCGATGTCGAATTCTCAAAAAGCGTTGGAACAGATGCGGGAAAATGCCAGAAAAAGCGCCGACCTCGTGGTTGCCGATGCGGAGGTAGTGGCTGAAAAGATGTTAACCCGGGCCCATAACCGTCTGGCTCAGCTGCACGAAGACATTGCAGAGTTGAAACGTCAGCGTATGCAGATAGAAGTCCAAATCCGAGCGATCATCGAAACCCATACCAAGCTCTTGGAAATGGGAAAAGAAGACATGAAGGCAATGGATGAAGAAGATTCGAAAATAAAATTGCTGAAAAACTCTGAAACAACTTCATTATAAGCAAAAGGAGTATACCGTTTAATTCTGGAGTAATTGATGGCGAAAATAGATGCTTTTTTTAAATTGATGCACGAACAGGGAGCGTCGGACCTCCATCTGGTATCCGGCCAGCAGCCGATTATCAGAATACGGGGTGAAATGGAGCGGATCAAATATAAAAGGCTGAAAAATGATGATCTGACCAATATGCTGTATGAAATCGCCCCTGAAGAAAAGGTAAAGATATTTGAAGAATCCGGTGATCTTGATTTTGGATATGAGATACCCGGGCTTGCCAGATACCGCGCAAACTTTTTCAATCAAAAAAATGGGGTCGGAGCTGTTTTCAGAGAAATTCCGAATGTAATCATGACCGCAGAGCAGCTAGGGCTTCCACCGGTCATCCCTAAGCTTTGCATGCTTCCCAGGGGTTTGGTTGTGGTGACCGGTCCGACCGGGAGTGGGAAATCGACTACGTTGGCCGCCATCATTGATCAGGCGAATCGTCTGCGGAAGGATAATATCATCACCATTGAAGACCCCATCGAGTTTGTGCACCACAGTCAAAATTGTATCGTTAACCACCGGGAGGTGGGGACTCATACCAAATCTTTCAGCGCAGCCTTGCGTGGCGCCCTCCGTGAAGATCCCGATATAATTTTGGTGGGCGAAATGAGGGATCTGGAGACCATCTCTCTTGCCATGGAAGCTGCATCCACAGGGCATCTTGTCTTTTCGACACTGCATACTACCAGTGCAGCAAAAACCGTTGATCGAATGATCGAAGTTTTTCCCGCAGATCAACAGGCACAGGTTCGAAGCACATTGGCCGATGGTATCCGGGCGGTGGTTGCCCAGGTCCTGTTTAAAAGGGCAGATATCAAGGGCCGGGTTCCTGCGCTCGAGATATTGATTGCGACTCCTGCGGTCCGTAATTTAATCCGGGAAGGGAAAACACACATGCTGGCCAGCTCGATGCAGGTCGGCAAAAAGTACGGCATGCAACTTTTAGATGATGCGATTATGGATCTGTACAACAAGGGGCGGATCAGCGCAGACGATGCCTATGCCAAGGCAAATGAAAAGTCAAGATTTAGACCCCTGATAAAGGAGCCTCCTGCTGATTTCACTGAGGTGTGATTAAGTGAAGAGGAGATAGAAATGTCATGAGGAAACAGGAAATCGATTATATGCTCAATCAGATGCTCGATTCGAACAAGAACGTTTCGGATATTAATCTGACTATCGGCAAACCTCCCCAAGTTGAAACATTTGGTAATCTGGTACCTGTCGATATGAAACCAAAATTTGCCAGGCTTACCCCATACCAGACGGAGGTTTTTGCCCTGAATCTGATCAACCGGGATCGTCGTCTAACCGAGGTGCTCCTCAGAGAGGGCTCCTGTGACCTATCGTACAGATTGTCTAACAAAGCCCGGTTTCGCGTAAACATCGCCTCGAGGTCCGGAAATTATTCCATTGTCATGAGAAAGCTGGAATCTAAGATCCCTACCATCAAAGAACTCAACCTCCCTGACGCCTTTTATCAGATTGCCCAGGTAAAAAATGGGATTGTCTTTGTAACTGGTGCAACCGGGGTTGGGAAAACCACATCAATTGCCGCTGTTCTGGATGAGATAAACGAAAAAAAGTCGGTACACATTGTTACCCTTGAAGACCCGGTCGAATATCAGCATGCACATAAAAAATCGACGTTTAATCAACGGGAACTGGGGACAGATTTTGTTACCTTTGCCCACGGACTTCGAGCAGCGCTCAGACAGGCGCCCAAGGTAATCCTCATCGGTGAGATGCGCGATCGGGAGAGTGTGGAAATAGGATTAAGCGCAGCAGAGACCGGCCATCTCGTACTGACCTCCTTGCACACGATTGATGCGGGTCAGGTGATAAGTCGTCTTCTCAGCATGTTCAGCACCGAAGAGGAAAACCAGGTGCGAATTCGGCTCGCAGACACGGTTCGCTGGATCGTCTGCCAGCGGCTGCTACCCAAAGTCGGCGGTGAGAGAATCGCTGCATTTGAGATTATGGGGTCAAATCTCAGGGTGAAAGATGCAATCCTCCACGGTGAATCAGAGGGAAAGAGTTTTTATGAAATAATGCAGGCTGGAAAAGCATTCGGCATGTCAACCTTTGATGATTACATTATCGGTCTGTATGAATCGGGGTTGGTCACCGAAGAGACCGCGCTGGCATATGCGTCCCGCCGAGGAGTTGTTGGCCGCGGAATAGACTCGGTAAAAAGTGCAAGGGGTGAGGCGACAACCGATATCGGAGGACTCGAACTAGATCGGGAGTATGAGAAAACCTATGGCCGCCGTTATAAAAAATGAAATCGGTTTTATATATAC